>JACOWO010000133.1 GCA_016176745.1 Nitrosopumilales archaeon | reverse complement strand
CAATAATGAGCATGAAGCCAGCATGCGAAATACCAGAATGCATGAACAAAGCAGACTATGTGCTTGAATACGAATGTGGTTCCGAACCAAACGATACTGCGTTTATTTGCAAAGAACACGCAAACATTAATTCAAAACATTGGAACATGCGTGTCAAATCAGTTATGGAACTATAAGCACAATTCCTTTTTTCACTTTACAAATACCAAAAATAAAGTACATACAAATACAAATTAATACAAAGAATTCTCGTGGCAGAAAACAGTCTGATTCATGAAACAAGCCCATATCTACTACAACATGCAAACAATCCAGTCAAATGGTATTCATGGAATGAAAATGCATTAAAAAAAGCAAGAGATGAAAATAAACCCATTTTTCTTAGCGTAGGTTATAGTTCATGTCATTGGTGCCATGTTATGGCACATGAATCGTTTGAAAATGAAGAGATTGCAAACATAATGAATGAGAATTTTATCAACATCAAAGTTGATCGAGAAGAAAGACCTGACATTGACGATATATACCAAAAGACTTGCCAAATTGCAACAGGACAAGGAGGTTGGCCATTAAGCGTCTTTCTTACGCCCGATCAAAAGCCATTCTATGTAGGCACATACTTTCCATCACTTGACTCCTATGGAAGGCTAGGATTTGGTAGCATACTAAGGCAACTCTCACAGGCATGGTATGAAAAACCACAAGATATTCAAAAAGCAGCAGAAAATTTTCTTGATAAATTACAAAAAACTGAGCAAATAACAACTTTGACAAAACTTGAAAAATCAATTTTAGACGAAGCCGCAATGAATCTGATTCAGATAGGTGATCCAATTTTTGGTGGATTTGGGAGTGCACCAAAATTTCCAAATTCTGCAAATCTTTCCTTTTTGCTAAGATACTACAAGATTTCTGGCATTTCGCAATTCAAAGAATTTGTGTTAAAGACACTAACAAAGATGGGACGAGGAGGAATATTTGATCAGATAGGCGGTGGATTTCATAGATACTCTACTGATACACGATGGCTTGTTCCACACTTTGAGAAAATGCTTTACGATAATGCACTTGTTCCAATGGCATATGTAGAAGCTTTTCAGTTAACAAAAGATCCATTTTATCTTGACATTGTAAAAAAGACTCTCAACTATGTTTTAAAAGAGATGACATCAAAAGAAGGTGGATTTTTTTCTGCACAAGATGCAGACTCTGAAGGCGAGGAAGGAAAATACTATGTGTGGAAAAAAAATGAGATTAAAGAGATCCTAGACAAAGACGCAGATATTTTTTGTCTTTATTATGATGTAACAGATGGTGGAAATTTTGAAGGAACAAATATCTTATGTAACAACATCAATCTATCATCTGTAGCATTCAAATTTGGAATCTCAGAAGAACAAGTAAAAACAATACTGGAACAAAGTACACAAAAACTTCTTGAAACACGTGCAAAACGTATTCCTCCTGGCTTGGATGATAAAATTCTTACATCATGGAACTCATTGATGATTTCAGCTTTTGCAAAAGGATACAGAATATCAAATGAGAAAAAATATCTTGCAACTGCTGAAAATTGCATCAAGTTTATCCACAACAAATTACTCAAAAACGACCATCTTTTACGTACCTACAAAAACGGTTTGGCAAAAATTCCAGGCTATCTTGAGGATTATGCGTTTTTTGTAAATTCACTATTGGATGTTTTTGAAATTAAACCAGACTCAGAATATCTGGAGCTTGCAAAAACGCTTAGCAAGTATTTGATTGAGCATTTCTGGGATTCAAAGCAAAATTGCTTTTTTATGACGGCAGACAATCATGAAAGTCTAATCATAAGGCCAAAGAGTAACCACGATCTTTCCTTGCCATCAGGAAACTCAGTTGCGGCAAACGGATTACTGCGATTATATCATCTTACACAAGAAAAAGAGTTCCTTGATATCTCAACTAAAATCATGGAATCTCAGGCAGTAATGGCAGCAGAAAATCCATTTGGATTTGGTTATTTACTTAATACAATTTACATGTATTTGCAAAAACCAACAGAAATCACAATACTAAACCCAATAAATTCAGAAATTTATGATTCACTTTCAGGCAGGTTTTTGCCAGAATCCATCTTGGTGACAATACATAACACAGAACAAATAAAATTACTATCAAAATATCCATTTTTTTCAGGAAAATCATTCAATGATAAAAACACAACAGTATTTGTTTGCAAAGATTTCACCTGTTCTCTTCCACTAGAATCGCTTTCAGAAATAGAAAAGCATCTCTAAGCAAGTTTTTTTAAATTAATCTCTAGTTTTTCTCCAACTTGTGGTCGTCCCATTCTATCATATCTTTTTTTTGGCATAGTAATGGTTATGGTAGTCTGTTGGTAACTTTTGAGTTTGATTGTTGGTTGAGCTTGTAATATTGCTTCAAGCAGTGGCGTTATTTGCTCTTTTAGTTCAGGATCAAGCTTTTTTGAAACAGAATCCATGATTAGCTGTTTTTGAGACACTGGTTCAAGCTGTACATCTTCTGCAAGTGATAATTGCACAATGTTGCCATTATCAACAATTTGTTGTACTACATATAATACGATTTCTGGCATAACTCAAACTTAAATAATTTGAATTTATCTTTACCTACTTTTTTGTGTCTGATTCAGTTTTGCTTTCAAGTATTGATTTCATAATGTATGGGGCTTTTTCTTTTATAATTTTATGAAACTCTTGTATGTCTTCAAGTGGCGGAGTTTTTTTCTTGTTTGTATATGATTGAATAAAGCCTGTATAGATACAACCGACTATAATTCCAAAAGCAGTATCGTGTGCAGATTCTATGTCTGTCAAGTATCCTTCGGCAATCTGTATGTACGAGGCAGCCTCATTCATATAATAATCAATCAAGCTATCAATAAAATCTCTAGTGCCTTTTGAGATTGCCATTTTCTTGTGTCATCCTCTATGTCTTATTAATGGTTAATCTTCATAAAATTTTACAAAATTAATTTTAATATTACAAGTAGGGATGATTTTTCTATTTGTATGGTGTTTACTGAGTTCCAGGACTTGCAGCAATAATATTTCCAACAAATCTACTTGAATATTTTGTAAACAAAATATAGGTAGATACCGATGATGCAAGTAATATGATGGAGCCTAGCGGAAACTCTGGCACTGCACTATATTCTTCTGATTCTGCGGCAAGAGCAAAGTCTACTGCTTTGCTTGCTTGTGCCTTGTCTGGTATGGTTACAAAAAAGAACATTTCATCATTTGTTCGCAAATAATCTGGCTCTGCATGTGCCTTTGATACTGCCACAACATTTCCATCAAGATCATAAAGTGTTGCTACAACAACTACGGTATTTGCAGTAATGTCACCCCTGTTTGCAACCTTTCCAGAAATCATCGCATTGTCAAATTTATCACGATTATACTCTGATGATGTAATTTCTATTACCTGATTTTTTGGATAAGACATCATGTAATCCACATCAAGCGAGTAACTATCAACGTTTTTTGCATTTTCACCTGTTATCACAAGGTCAAAAGGTGCTTTCATTCCAGGCATTATAGTATTCAAAAGTGGCGTTGTACTAATTTCATCTACTTTTTGATTGTTTGACGAATACAGTGCAACTTTAACTTCTATCTGATTTAGAGGTACGGTAAGACCATTGTATATCTCCCCAACTATGTGCAAGGCATCATCATCGCCTATGTATTTTTGATCGTTTTGAATAGATACTTGTGCCCATGCTTCAGGAATAACAAGCAAAAGAGGAAGTAACAGGAGGTATTTTTTCAATATATTATAATTTACACACATGAATAAAGGAATTATGTGCCACTTTGTCCTTTTGCTAAATTATATGAAGCCAAAGCAGCCATCTCATATTCAAAAGATTCCTGCAATAGGCTGTCTGATCTAACCCTGGCAGAATCATCGTCTGTCTTTATCCATTCTACTAACTGTTTGTCGCTTTCAAGCTGAGTCTGTGTTGATAATTTGAATAACTTTACAGAGCTGACAAATGAATCAGGAGTTGAAAGTTTATCATATCGTAGGATAATCTCATCCATCTGTTGAAAGTGCGTCTGTGCGTAGACCAAAAACTCTTCTTTGCTTAGATCCTTTTCCTTCCACATTGTTACTTTTGACTCAAAATCAATCTGTAATTTTTTTAGATCATCTTGAATCATCTGCAGATTGTTTCCAAACTCATAACCTCGCAATTTTGCCTGATCTGTTGAATAGCTATAAAACATTGTCAAGCCGATTATCAAAACTGCTGTAATTATAATTGCATATTTTCTAAAACCTTTATCTTTTTTTGATTTTTGTTTCAAAACTAGTCTATGGTATTAAAATTTTAGGACTCTATTAAGGAAATGCAACTAAGCATGTCGATTACAAATAACTATGTTATGGAATTGTTTTATCCATCATAAATCTAAGACAGATTTTTCATTCTATCTGTGATTTTGGAAACATTCTCTGCAATAAACGGGTCTGTTATCTTTTGGTTCAAATGGTATCTCACATTCGTTTCCACAGTCACCGCAAGTTGCTTTGAACATTTCTCTTGGTCTATCATCCCTGCTAAATCTAGAACCTCTGTCATCTCTACTAAACCTAGAGCCTCTGTCATCTCTGCCACCACTAGAACCACTGCTACTTCTGCCAAACCTGGAGCCTCTACCAAATGACATATTTTACTTAAAAAATTAAGAAACTGTACTGTAATTAAACTATTGTAAAATTTTAATTTGTAGAACCCTAATCTATGTAACTTCCTTCGGCATCTGTCTTTAGCTCAATTGTCATAACAGCACCACTGATAAAGGACTCATTTCTTATGGTCCTAACACGTCCCACGTCTAAGTGATGAGGCCAAATCTCAACTACAATTGCGCCCACCTTTACATTTTCAGGAGCATCAGTAAGCATGATGTCTTCCTTTTTTATTCCATAATCTTGAAGTTTTTTTATACAATGTTTAACAAGCGGTTCTGGGTTGTTATGATTTATTGCCCAAACTGTACCTATGTACTCAATTTTTTCCAACTTGACAGAAATCTAATTTTCTTATATAACAATCATTCGGGATTTACTACATTAAGTGTCATTGTACTTACTACCCGAGCTAGTCGTCTAATCTTTGATGAAACAGTTTTATCAAATTCTTCTTGCGTTGTTGCATGAATCTCTGCTATTGCATCATATGCACCAAATGTAAGATATGCTTTCTTTACTTGTGGTATTTGTCTTAATTCATCAACCACATATTCTTCCGCACCTAGATCACAGTTTAACAAAACGTATCCAACATGCATTATTTTTTCTACAACTACTATTGCAGTTACTTGTCTTTAAACTTACCAGCGACTTCTTAAACCGTAATAACTTTTTTTATCAGAATATCTTTGATGTCTATCTGGTCCTCTACTGTCATGTCTGCCTCTTCCAGAGTATCCTGTTTTTCTATACTGACCAAATCTTCTCGGCCCAACATCTCTTTTTAAAGGATCTGGAATACTTACCTTAATTCCCATTTTTTCATTAAGGTCAGTCATCTGCACCTTTGTTTGTCTTTTAATTATGTTCCAGTCTCCAATTGAAGAATAGGACACAAATGTTATTGCCCTTCCTTTTGCACCTGCTCTTGCTGTCCTTCCAATTCTATGAAAATAAATCAACTCTTGATTTGGTACATCATAATTAACAACTAATGCTACTTCAGGAACATCAATTCCACGTGCTGCAACGTCGGTTGCAACAAGCATGTCTGCTTTACCGGTTCTAAATTTTCCCATTGACTGTTCACGTTGGTGTTGTGACATGTCTCCTTCGATTGCAACCACATTGTATCTTTCCTTATAAAGCTCCCTTGCTACATCTCGTGTTCTATTTTTCGTTGAACAAAAAACAATTGTCTGTCCTTTTTTATTCTCATCAATAAACTGGAGTAGATACTTCATTTTTTCTCTATCCTTTATTACAAGATATGACTGATCGATTCCCTCGCCACTTAGATCGTCTGCATCAAGCAGAAATTGTTTTGGATTGTTTAGATAGTTTTCTGCCAATCGTAAAATTTCAGGAGGCATTGTTGCCGAAAATAAAGACATTACCTTATCTTTTGGTGTAAGATCTAAAATGAATTCAATGTCTTCTATAAAACCCATATCAAGCATTGTGTCTGCTTCATCAAGAACAACATACTTTACATCATCAAGTTTTATTGAACCCCGTTTTAGATGATCAATTATTCTGCCAGGCGTGGCAACTACGATCTCGACACCTCTTCTTAGTGCATCAAGCTGAAGTCCCATTCCTTGTCCGCCATAAACAGTTGCAGTTTTAATTCCAGTGTATTTTGCAAATTTTCTTATCTCTCCAGTTATCTGAATTGCAAGTTCTCGAGTAGGCGCAATGACTAGCCCTTGAATCTTTTTTCTTGGTGTGATGCCTTGAAGCATTGAGATCGAATACGCAGCTGTTTTTCCTGTACCAGTATGTGCTTGTCCAACAACATCTCTGCCTGCAAGTAAAACCGGAATAGTAGCTACCTGTATTGGAAATGCTTCGTTAAAGCCGATCTCCTTTAACCCATCAAGGATTGATTTTGTAATTCCTAATTGTTCAAACGTTGTCATTTTTTATCATTTCAAAGCAATGACAGAAAAAGCTCATTGCTTGTTCGTCATTATTCTACAAGCTTGGGCTTTATGCCGTCTAATAAACCCTTACTAGAAAAAATCTCAACTCATAATTTGAAAAAACTACTCCAATTTTCAGTTTATTAACATGCTCCTGAATGTAAAATCGACAATTGAAAAATATGAGCTTAAAATCAATTGGAGGAAAACCACTTTTTGTTCACCTCAGCATAATTTTGATCTTTTTCATACTGACTGCCATTCTTACGTTCCCAGTAATAGCAAATTTTGGAACCGAGTTTGCAGGAAGTGGTCCTGACATTTGGAATAATGTATGGAAATGGTGGTGGACAAAATATGCGTTTGAAAATAATTTAGATTGGCTAAAAAGTGATTACATATTCTATCCACACGGTGTCAACATAGGTAAAGAAAGTCTTTTTACAATGTTATTTTCATATGTTTTTCAATTTCTTGATTACGTACAAATTTGGAATATACTGTGGTTTGTGGGTTTTGTTTTTGGTGGTTATGGATCTTTTTTACTAGCACGTCATTTTAACAAAAACTTTATTGCATCTCTTGCAGCAGGTTCCATCTTCACCTTTAGCACATATCATACAACACAAGCAATATCACATGTAGACTTGGCATTCATAGTATGGATACCACTTTCTATATTGTTTTTATTTAAAATGACAGAAACCAATTCAAAAATTAATCCTGTACTTGTTGGCGTGTTTTTGTTTTTAGCGGTTCTTACACAGTTAACATATGCTTTTGTTATGGTTGTGTTTGTAATTTTATTTTCAATAGTTTATTTTATTCATAAAAAGAGCATATCTAACAAAACACTTCTTATCCATTTTCTGATCGCTGGATCTGTTTTTTTTACCATATCTAGCCCACTGCTTTTAACGATTTCGTCTGCACTAGACGAAGAGCCTTATAAGAGATCTATATCTGAAATCAATATTTATTCAGCAAGTATAGAAAATATTTTTTTAATTCCTTCTTCTTTGCAGTCAATTCAACATGTAACCGGATACGCATTTGCTGACTCCATTTATGCAATTTTTGGAACCTCATATATGCAAGTCCAGATGGAACAAGTAATTTTTCTAGGAATCACTCCACTTGTGTTAGCAGGCATAGCTATAGTTTGGTTTAGGAACAAGCATTTTGTTTTTTGGATAATCATACTACTAGTATTTACAATCCTAACATTAGGCCCAGAACTACGGTTTCTTAATGATCTGACAGGGTATGTTTTGCCAGGAAAAGTACTTTATGATTCAATAACTGGATGGGATTTTAACAGAGTGCCTGCTCGGTTTGTAGTGATGGCTACTCTTTCGCTGTCAGTACTTTCTGCATATGCTATTGATGGAATAATGAAACAACGCATCAAATCATCAAAAAAGGCAATTACTTTAGGTGTAATTATTATGTTTTTTATTTTACTAGAATTTGCTGCAATTCCTTATCCGACAACTGCACAAGAAATACCCTTAATCTATGATTCAATAAAAAAAGACACAGGTAAATTTGCTATACTAGAGGCACCAACCGGCGGACTAGGATATCTTGATTTACAATCTGATCCGCTATACCAATATTTTCAAACCGTTCACGAAAAACCAATTTTTGGTGGATGGGCTACTAGACCGTCTACTGAGACAGAAAGATTCCTCCAAAGTTACTTTTTCCTACAGTTTTTCTATCCAGGATTTACTGATGATATCATTAAACAAGATCTTGGAGAAGTAGGAATTTCTATTTTGAATCACTATAACATTGGTTATGTAATACTCCACAAGAAAACCGAATTAGTATTTCTTGATGAACACATAAGAACGAAATTTGTGCCCACCCTAAAACAACAGATGAATAAAATTCTAAATCAAGATTCTCCTTTTTACGAAGATTCTGAATTAGTAGTTTACAAGATACCTAAAAGTGACTCGAAAAAACCCTTTATTTTGCTTGGTGATGGATGGGATGATACCATATCTACAGATGAACACGGATCTTTAGTGCGATTAGCAACATTACACTCTGAAATAATAATAATTAACCCATCTACTGAAACACAAAATCTAAACCTGCAAATTTTGTTAAGCTCCACTCTTCCATCAAATCAAATCTCAATTAGTTTTAATAATGAAATTCTGCTTGAAAAAACCTTATCAGAGCAACCAACTGATATTTTGATAGAAAACTTGGCTGTATCTCCAGGCAAAAATATAGTGTCTATGGATGCAAGTGAGTTCAAAGTATTTCCACCATTATCAAATATTGAGAATGAACGAGAAATGAGCATAGTGGTTGATTCTATATCTTTTGTTTAAAAATAATGGAGCCAATGGCGAGATTTGGACTCGCGACCTTTCGCTTACAAGGCGAGTGCTCTAGCCAGGCTGAGCTACATTGGCACGATGTAACAACAAAATTTGGACAGTTTAAAATGTTGTCAAGATACCATCACTCTTTAATATCGTCATCACTTGAGTGACGTCGATGAGATACATCAAGCCAAATTATGATCGTATTTCTTGGAGTGATCAACCTTTGCCTTGGAGGCTTGTTTGGTTATGTGCTTTTAACTCAAGAGCCAAAGTTACGGGACAAACGAAAGGAATAATGTTATAACAATCAAAATGTTTGTTGCAAAATGCATGGCATAAGAATGAGTCAGACCTTTTTTGTCATAAATGTATTTGAAAAGAAAACCAACAGGTATTAGCATTATTGCCATGTGCACTTTTACGCCCATTGCTATGTGAACAAGTGCCCAAACAATCACCATCTTTTTTGATCTTCTAAAGTACAACTCTTCAACATAGTTTATGTGAATAAACATGTAGATCAAGATTGGAATGAATGGTAAAATTCCCAATAATCCTTTGTCTGCAAAAGGGCCAAAGGCAATATTGTAGCCAAGCCAGCTCCAATTCAAAACAGGAATTGAATCAACATATGGGTATACAAGAAGAACATAGCCTAATACAATTCCAAATGTAAGTGGCGCAAATTTTATTGATTTTATTCCTTTTTTTAGATCATAAAATCGATTCTTTGTTTCCTTGACTAGAATAAGTGACGTGGCAACTGTAAAAACATAGTACCCAATAACAAAACCTTCTGATTGTAAAATTGCATCCAGTGCAAATAATGAAGTTAGATGACTAAAATCCATGTTTTGCCATGACTTGATTCATTCTATAAATGTGCTAGCTGTCACATTGGCAAATCCGTTGATATAACTATATGGAGGAATTTACATCGTAAATTAATGAAAGAAGAAGATGTCGCCATTGACTTTGAACTAAAAGCCAGTGATGGAAGCGTCAGCAGTCTTTCTTCTTTTAAAAACAAAAAAAACATAGTATTGTGTTTTTATCCAAAAAACCATCTTTTTGCATGCCCCTCAAAAAAGGTATACACGATGGCAAAAAGCGTCATATCTGCATATTCTGATATTATTGCAACCGATTCTGTATTGTTTGCAATCTCAGTTGACACAGTTGAGGATCAAAAAAAGTTTGTTAAAGAATACAACATTCCGTATCTACATCTAAGCGATCCAACAAAAAAAGCATGTAAAGCATATGCTGGATTAAATATTGCTGGTCTTGCAAAGCGCTCAACCTTTATCATAGACAAACAAGGCGTAGTAAGAAAAATTTTTCGTGACATTGATGTTGAAAACCATGGAAAAGAAATAGCTGAAACACTAAAACTGCTAAACTAATTTATCATTAATCAAAGTATAAATAATGAAAGTTTTCCAAAAGTTTGAGATTTGTTGGACCTAGTTCCAAAAAAACTGTTTCTTACACGAGGAAAGGGTGTACATAAAGACAGACTCACAAGTTTTGAATATGCGTTAAGGGACGCTGGCATCGCAGGAACAAACCTAGTGCTAATCTCTAGTATTTTTCCACCAGAAGCAAAACTTGTCTCAAAAACAGAGGGACTAAAACTAATAGATCCAGGACAGATACTTTTTACTATATACTCTAGAAATCAAACAAACGAACCTCATAGATTAACAGCAGCATCTGTTGGTATAGCGCAACCAAAAGACACAACGCACTATGGCTATCTTTCAGAATACGACTCATTTGGCCAAACAGAAAAAGAGGCAGGTGACTATGCAGAAGACATTGCAGCACAAATGCTTGCCTCCTCTTTAGGCATAAAATTTGATCTTGAC
>JACOWO010000137.1 GCA_016176745.1 Nitrosopumilales archaeon | reverse complement strand
AATAAAGACAAGAATTGTTATTTTACTTGATCACTCTTCAAGCATTTCAGCAGACCAGCTAGAATACAAAAAGGCAACACTTGCACTTTGCGAAGTCTTGTCGTATCTTAAGGTAAAGTTTGCAGTTTACGCGTTTAACACAGAACAAAAGCAGGTTGTGTGCTGGATGATAAAGCCAGAAAACATGAAATGGAATTATGTTGCAGCCAAAAGGCTTGCCCAGATTATTGCAAACGGAGGAACACCTTTGGCAGAAGTATATGACAAGATGTATCCTATTTTGCGCTCAAAAAAACCAGATATTTTCCTCACCTTATCTGATGGCGAGCCATCAGATCCTAATGCTGTAAGAAGCATGGTAAAATCATTCAAGCAGCTTGGAATAAAGATGGTAGCCATTGGAGTAGGACCTGACACTACACGTGCAACAATCATTGCAAGCAATCTGAAATATCTTGGATACGAAAGAACACTTGCGGTAAGTAGAATCAATGACATACCAAAAAGAGTACTAAGTGTTTTGGGCGGAAGTTAGGTTCTTTCTTCCCCATACCATTATTCAGTAGCTACTTTGATCAATTCAGAAAGTTGTCTGCTTTTTCCTTGTGGTAGTGCTGTTATCCCACCAATCAAACTTTCAGTTACAATGCCTTTTCCTGCAAGTACATTAACTGCCATCAACGAAGTATTTCCAGCCATACAAACAAGCAGTGACTTGCCTTTAGGCCCTTGTAGCTCTTTACTTAGATCTTCTGGAATTTGTTGTGTTGCTAATAGTTGCCCTACGGTTCTTGCCTTTGGCACAGAGATCTTGCTTTTATCAACGCCAAGAGATTTTGCGATTAACTCTATTCCCTCTTCGCGTGGAGTATACTGGGTATGAATCCAGATTATTTTATCATAGATGCCTATGTTTGATACAGCTTCCTGTAGGGAGATCTGAGTACGAGTCTGTTTCTTCGCCATCTCTTCTAGATTCTTCTTGTACTTTTGTATTCCATCAGCAATTATCACGACAAACTTTCCTCCATAACCAAAGTTTGCCATCTGTATCACTGCGTAAAGTGCAAGGGCACTGCTTTCTCCTATGTCATGACCTTTGTCTACAAAAAACTTTAGAAGACGTTTTGCCTGCTCAAAATCTACTTCATGTTCTCCTGCATATCGCTCAGGCTCGTAAAACTTTAATCCAGATGCCTTGTCTTTTGTCCTAATTCCTGCAACATCCTGAGCACCAAGTGGAAATACTACATGCAGTGATTTTTTTCCATATTTTTCAGACAAGTATCTGCTCAATCCACCAGATGTGCCGCCCGTACCAAATGTACAGACAATTCTAAAGTCTGCTAGCGAATTTCCTTTTTCATGTAATTGTTGATCTATCTCAGCTGCGGTAACATTTCTATGTACATTAATGTTCAATTCATTGTCATATTGTTCTGGACAGAAACAACCGTAGATCTTGGCAAGAAACTTTGCCAAGTTTATGATGTCTTGACTAGCTAAAAGCGATTGTATTTCAGAGCTTGCTTTATCAAAAATTGTAGGATCAAATCCAAGATCAGATAATTGTGAGCGAATATTAGCGGCAGTTGCTTTTGCGGCTAAAAGGTTTGGGTTGTCTTTCATTCCCGGAGCAGGACAGATGTCCATGTCAAGATCCATGATGCGTATATTCTCGTTTCTTAACTCCTCAAAGACTCCCTCCTGTAGCTTTCTTGAGACAAGTGTAACTACACTTAGTCCAAGTTTAGATAACTGACCAAGGGCTATCCCAAAGTTTCCCGAGGTAGCTTCGATTATTGTCTGCCCACTCCTAAGTTTGCCTGTAACAATGGCGTCATTGATTATGTGGACAGCAGGTCTGACTTTAATCGAACCTGCTAGTAAGTTAGAATCAAACTTGCCGAAAACTTTCAGATCTGCGTCGGCAAGATTCTGGTTGTACACGTTTTTTGCACATTCTTTCAAATCTTCAGTAATATCAATTAGTAGTGTTGCGTTGACAACTTTTGCTTCACCCTGTTTTTCTTCCAGATGAGGAACCTTACTCCATATCTCTTGTTGAAAATGCTCAAGCAAAGTGTTGTCAATGTTGCTTCCTTTAGTTATTTCCAGTAATATTCTCCTCTCTTTGTTATCATATGCCACAAGATCATATAAAATATCGGATAGGCATCTTTCTGTTTAGACTAATCTTATCTATGATGAAGTCGTAGATAGTAGGTTAGGGAAATGGTTGAAAAATCATTTGATCCTGAGATACTTTATGCCAAGATAGTACATTACTATGTAGACAAGGGACATACAAAAGAACAGGCAAACAACATTGCACAG
>JACOWO010000136.1 GCA_016176745.1 Nitrosopumilales archaeon | reverse complement strand
TGTGCATCAAATGGAATCACAGTATACGGTCTTAGCTCCTTTATTTTGTTATGATCAAATGTTGTGTTTGGGACAAACTGTCCATCCATTACATCAAGATGAATATAGTCAGCCCGTCCTTCAGAACATCGCTTAACTTCGTTTTCAAGGTTTGTCATATCGCCTGCAATAATTGATGGCGCAATCATAAACTGGCAGTCAAGCTCCAGATCAATTATTGGTGCAATCTCTTTTTTTGGCGCAACACCGTGCCACTTTGGATTGTCCTCCATGTGCTCGACTCCTTTTCCCTTGACTGTCCTTGCAACTATTATGGTTGGAACATTTTTTGTCTGAATTGCTTTTTTTAGCGCAGCATCAATCTGCTCTATTCTGTGTCCATCGATTTCAATTACATTCCATCCAAAGGATCTCCACTTGTCCCCAAGCTTCCACCTGCTTGCATCCTTCCACATCTCTGAAAGTTCATCACCCACTAGCTCCTCATCAAGCGGCATGATTTTTTCAGTGTAAGAGTCTTGTTGGATAAAGTTTCTATCCAAAAATACAGTCATGTTATCTACTTTGTATTTTGCTCCAGTCATTGCGGCCTCCCAGACCTGACCCTCATTTGATTCACCATCGCCAATTATTGTAAAGATTCGATGCTGTTTAGAGTCAATTTTTGCTGCAAGTGCATTTCCTATTGAAAATGACAATCCAATACCTAGCGAGCCTCCACAAAACTCTACACCTAGGCATTTGTAGTCAGGATGGCCCTGCAGCCTGCTTCCAAATTGTCTTAGTGTTTCAATTTCTGATTCATCAAAGAATCCTGCAACTGCGAGATTTGAAAAAAGACCAGGTGATGCGTGGCCTTTTGATAAAATTAATCTGTCTCTATCTTCCCAGAGTGGATTTTTTGGATCATATCTCATGTATTTGTACAAAAGACAGCCCATTATCTCTGCCATAGAAAATGATCCACCTGGATGTCCAGAACCTGCGGCAGTTGTGCCTCTTATGACAAGCTTGCGTGCTCTGCGTGCATTTTTTTTAATCTGATAGTAATTCATTCCCATAGTTTACCAAAATCCCCTTGAATGCCACTGTAGACATGCATATTTGGTTTTTGCCGCTGTAATTTAAAATTAAAAGCATGTCCTGAAAATTTTAATCTCCAAAAAAGCTATGACTAGACATGGATCTAGAAAAGCTAGTGCCACTTGTACTATATGATAACAGGTGCTATCTTTGCATCAAGTTTGCAAAGATGATCAATTTTTTGGCAAAAGGCAGACTTCTACTTGTTGGCCATTATACTGATCTTGGAAAAAAGCTACGTGATGAGGTCTTAGATTCTAGTGCTTTGAGCATGTTTTGGTTCATTGATAAAAAAACAGCATATGGAGGTCGCGCTGCTTTGCTTCCATTGTTTTGTGCCATAATTTCTGCAAAAGGAAACTCTGAAAGCATCAGTGTGCAAGAGTCTTGTGATATAGGTTGCAAGGACACAAAGGCTGTTTTTTTACGATCAGCTAGCCTTGTTTCAAACAGCAAAAAAATAATCTTGAAAAAATAGGTGTTTTGCTAGCCTTCAGTGAGGGTTAATTGACCTGAACCACTCAACATCCATTGGCCAGCAATCTTGCTTTGAGGCATCATTATTTCCACTTCTACCGGTTCTGAACCAATCGCTTCAATCTGTGTTGTTGCATCAAGAAGTATCTTAAGGGTTGTAAGATTTCCCTCTGCATCTGTTACCTGCGAAATTAATAGCAAAGAGTCATTGTCTCCACCTGTACCAGCTGAGGTAGCACGAGCTTTACCAAATGCCAAGTCGTAGAATTGCTCACCTATAATGAGGTCGCCTCCTGTAATTTTGAATTTGGTAAGTCTATTGCCTTGAATTAGTGTCTCAAGGAATATCTCACCTGACATCTCAACTTCAGTTTGCTCGCCATCTATTGTTTGTGCAGATCCTTCAAAGAACAGGTTGTATGATTTTGTTACTGCGCTTTCTTGTGGTACTGGGCCATAATATTCGCCTGTCTCAAGTTTTTGCAAAAGTGATTGTAGTCTTTGCTCCAAGTTTGCAATCTTTTCTTCAAGTTTTTGTATTA
Source organism: Nitrosopumilales archaeon (assembly GCA_016176745.1). Taxonomy (GTDB): domain Archaea; phylum Thermoproteota; class Nitrososphaeria; order Nitrososphaerales; family Nitrosopumilaceae; genus VHBM01. Next base: position 249 of record JACOWO010000136.1, on the reverse strand, counting down.
GATCTTCTGCTCGTTGCAATGCCTTGTCTTCTCTTTCAGCTGCACGCTCAGCTAGTCTTAACTCAACTTCTGCAGCAACTTCTGTTTGTCTTGCTTCGCGTTCTTTTCTTTTTTCTTCTAATCTAGTCTCTCTTTCAGTTTCTTTTTCTGCACGTTTCTTAGCTTTTTCTTCTTCATCTTCTGTTTCGTCTTCTGTTTCGATCTCTAACTTCCAGATTTCTTTAATCTCGGTTTCTGTCAAACCGGTCT
>JACOWO010000132.1 GCA_016176745.1 Nitrosopumilales archaeon | reverse complement strand
AAGAAAAGAAAAAGACGGCACCTTCAAAAACTGAAGAAAAGATAGCTCCAAAACCTAAAGAAAAGAAAAAGACGGCACCTTCAAAAACTGAAGAAAAGAAAACCTTCGAAGAAGAACTAGAAGAACAACTAACAGATGAAGAAATCGAGAATTTTCAAATCGCAAAAGTGGATATGGATAAACTCACAAACAAAGTCACAGAAATCCTAGCAAAATATGAGTCTAAGGGCATGTTGCAAAGTGAACTGTGGAAGAAACTAAAACTAACAAGCCGGGACGGTTCTCGTTTAGCATTAAAATTAGAACGTATGGGTATTATTTCAAGAGAAAAGATTCTTGAAAACGGTAGATGGACATACAAACTTATTATTAAAAAAACTCCTATTAGCACAACATCTATAGAAAACGCACCATGTTTGACATGTCCTGTAGAACAAAAATGTACAATCGATGGAGAAATTAGCCCACGTACATGTAAATGGATTGAGGATTGGGTTCTTGTCCAAATATCGCCATCAAAGAAGCAAAAATGAAATTAATTGATGCAAGAAAGGATCATTTTAGAAAACTTGCACGAGAAGAAGGTTATAGAAGCAGAGCAACTTACAAACTAAGAGAGCTTAACAATGCATACAGAATCATTGGTCCTGGATTTTATGTTCTTGATCTAGGGTGTGCACCGGGAGGTTGGACACAAGTAGCCGTGAAATTAGCTGGCAACAAAGGAAAGGTTATGGGTATTGACACAGTATATGTTGAAGATATTCCAGATGCCTACATAATTCAAGGTGATATAGAAAATGAATCTATTGTAGATGAAATTCTATCCTATTTTGAAAGAAAGGTAAATGCTGTCATATGTGATATTTCGCCACAAGTTATTGGCAAGTGGTCAGTTGATCATGCAAGACAAATTTCTTTGAACTATAGCTGTGCAAAAATCATGGAAAAAGTACTAGTTCACAAAGGAAATGCAGTCTTTAAGGTTTTTGACGGTGAATATTCAAATGAATTTCGAGATTATCTAAAGGAAAAATTTGTAAAAATCAAGTTAACAAAACCAAGTGCTAGCAGAAAACCAAGCAGCGAATTATACTATGTTTGTTTGGGATACCTTGCCTAGTTTGCAAAAATCTCTTTTAATTCGTTTATGTTTGCATTAGTTCTTATGCCTTTAAAATTAAGTGATGTAGGACTAGCTAAAAATTCACCGTTTTGAAGTTTGTTTATTGCTTTTTTTAGAGACAAAGGGGCACATTTCATTTTTGATGCTATTTCATCAAGCGTAAAATATGTTCCTGGCAATTCAGCCTCAAGAATACAACTTTGCAGTATTTTTTCACATTTCTTATCAACAGAACAATTTGGTATTTGTTCTAACATGGATATTACAAATTCCTTGCTAAATAACTGTCCAATCCATAATGGTCCTGCTACTATTACTTTTGAATTACACAACTTACAAACATTACTTTGATGTTCAGAAATGATTCTATTTCCACAAAAATTACAATGTAAAATGTAACCAATCTTTTCTTCATGAGCAGGTTTGTTGAGAATTTTTACATATGTTCGATAATAGTGCATTTCATTTTCTACAAAAAGTGGTACAATCTCTACATCAAATCTTGCAGCAACCATGTTGATGCAACCAAGTATAAGCCGTATTGCTATCTCATTTCCATATTCTGTCTTGACAGGAACTCCATAGTATCTTCTTTTACATGCATCATTGGCCAATCCATGCAACACTTGTAAATCAGTAGCTGTAGCAGAAAACAATCCTCCATGCATTGTTGCCCTTATTGCACAGTCAATGTATTTTGAAGGAGAGCCAAAGGGATCTACATCGACAATTGTTGCCCTTGATCCTTTTTTTGAGTGACTACTTAGAAATCGGCATGTTTCATTTTCTGATATTTCATAATTTAGTAAATTATTTAGATTAGCAGACCTTAGGCTTAGATTAAGTGCAGATGGATTAAGATCATTTACTATGACTTTTTCAATGCTTTTTATCTCATTTGCAACCCTTAGTCCCCTTGCACCTATGCCAGATAATCCATCAAAAAAAATTTTTGGACCTACAAAATTTTCTAAAAATGCAGAATAAGCAATTATAGAAAAATCTCGATTCAACCTTGCTCTAGGATTAAAAAATGCGGGTTCTCTTGGAGGTACTTTGGCATTAACAGAATCAGGTGGTACAAGAATCTTTGTTTGCCCTTCAATTATTTCTAAATCATTAAGTGAAGTTTGCAATTATAATTACAAATCTTCATTCACCTATAATGGTTTAATATGCATAATACTTCAGAGACTTGTGCTTATTTGCGGAGTCGATGAAGCTGGAAGAGGTTCTATGGTAGGACCACTTGTAATTGCTGGAGTATCTATAACCCACAAAAAAATAAAAGAACTTGATTTAATGGGAATCAAAGATTCAAAAAAACTCACTCCTTATGTCCGTGAAAAATTATACAAACAAATCATTGACTTTGTAGATGACTATTATGTAACACAAATCAACCCGTTCACAATAGATCGAAACGTTCGTAAACATCAGCTAAATGCACTTGAGGCAAAATATATGGCAAAAGTGATCTCAAAACTAAGCCCAGATATTTCGTATGTTGATTCATGTGATGTAAATGCTACTAGGTTTGGAAAAGAAATATCTGGACTAACAAACAATGGAAAAATTCGATCTTATCATCACGCTGATGGTAGATTTGTTATAGTTTCTGCCGCTTCAATACTCGCTAAAGTAACAAGGGATAAGGCAATCAAACACTTGCATAAACAACATGATCTCGGTAGTGGTTATCCATCAGATCGTAAAACGGTTAAATTTGTTGCAAATTTGATCAAAAATCAAGTAACAGTTCCAAATTTTATTCGTACAAGCTGGAAACCAGTTCAAGTTATGTTAAGAAATTAATCGCTTTTAAGATATTTGGCAATTACCATTGCATGATCTTTGTCATAAGGATAAAGATCAATTACTTGGTTAATTTCAAAATATTGTTGTATCTTCTTTATCTCCTCATCAATAATTCTTTTTGGATTTTTTGTTACATCTATACTTCGAGTTTTAATAACCAAGAACAGATATCCACCAGCCTTTAGATACAACTTACAATTTGCAATAGCAATTTCTGTCTGATCTGGTTGTGCAATATCAACATAAACTATATCGACTTTGCCATAAACTGAAAAATACTGTTTAGGTTGTCTTGCATCCTGTATTATTGGAACTATATTTGGTCTATGTGATGCTACTCTGTCAAGAAAATCTCTTGCAACTCTACTAGAGTGTTCAACTCCAAAAATTATACCTCTTGGTCCAACAATATCGGATATATGACTAATTGTAGTTCCTGTTGATACTCCAAGATAGAGAATATTTGATTTATCAGTAATTGGAAATATCTCTAGCCCATTCATAATAGATGCTGCTAATTTACTTCTAAAAGGATCCCATAACCTGTACTCTATGTCTTTCTTTTTTACCAGCTTTTCTTTGTAAACTTGGTTTCCAATAACCAAGTTTTCAGTTGCAAGTTTTTCTTCGCCGTCTACTTTGATCCAATAAAAATTCTTTTTATCTACGTCCAAAACGTTTTCGTTTCTTGTCCCTTGATTTGAATTTTGATTTTTTATCATCATTCCATTTTCTAAATGGTCTTTCTTCTCTACGTGGCATCGGTTTTCTTTCTACAGGATTTTTGTATTTTTTGCCAATTTCATCAACTCTAATGTTTAGTTTTTCTAATAATGTATCATTTCGTCCTGCGCCATAAACATCAACCCTTGCTGCTATAGCTGCTTTTGCCGCTATTGCCCTTGCAATCTTTCCACGCTGCCATCGTGGTGATGCATGAACCAAAGCATGCTGGAACAATAATCCATGTTTTGGAGGTTGCGCTCCAGTTTTTAGTGATCTAAAAAGCGCTTTTTCTGCTCCCAGCACCTGAATTGTACTTGCAGGCATTGAGGCGAGTCTCTTTAGGCTTCCAGCTCTTGCAAGAATTCTAGCACCCACCGAAGGCCCAAGAATGGCTGAAATATTTGGTGCAATTTTGTTCATTTGTGTTTCAACGTGATTTTCTATTTTTTTTCGTAGTTCATGTAGTTCAAGAATCTGTTTTGCCAATGACTTTACAAGCAAAAGATTCTCTTCTGATATGTCTCCTCCTCTGCTCTTTTCTGAAATAACAGATAGCATCTCTACTTTTGAATCAGGAAAACCTGCATCTTCAAACACCTTTTTTGATAAATTCTGTCTTTTTCCAACTAAAACTATTTGTGAATAGCCAATAATACTATCTATTATATTGTCAAGTTCTGGAAAATGAAGACCGTACCATTCTCTAATTCGTGAGCTTATTCCATTGATTATTTTGTCAGTCTCATCAAGTGTATTGATGGATTGGATTATGTGAAGATCTGGACTTTCTGAAACTTCGGTTACCTTTGATGATGAAAGCTGAACTGCAAAATTACGTAGTTTTGTCATAGCATCATTTACATCTTTTGCAAAACCAGCTTCAACCAGAATTTTTGTTTTTGATATGTGTATGTTGTTAATCTCATTCTCATCCATTAACTGCGCATCAATTGATTTCTTTTTTAGAATAAACAACAATGATTCATCACTTACAACCATGCCTGATTGTAAATTTGATAAAAACTCAATTAGTTCCATAATTTCTAAACTACGATTTTTTATGGAAAGATAATCTCTTACAGGATTTGAAAAGGGAAATGATTTTTTGCACACGCCATTTTCAAATACTGCTACACCTAGTTCCGTAAGAATAACAGAATGCATGAATTCTTGACTCTGGTTCTCATTAAAAAAGGTACCATCTAATATACAAATCAACTGTTATAAGACAAAGTTGGTTTATGTTTCAAAGTGAAACCAAGCCTTTCAACTTCTATAGGACCAATACAGATTGAAAGACCCACAATGCTTGCATCTGGAATATTGGGAATATCGCTTGATGTTTTTAATCGAATTTACAAATCTGGTGCAGGCGCAGTAGTAACTAAATCCCTTAGCAAAGAACCATGGGAGGGTTATCCAAACCCAACAATATTTAGTGTAAAGGGTGGAGGGTGGATTAATGCGATAGGACTTTCAAATCCAGGAGCACCATACTTTGCAAAAATGATTTCACAAAATAAAGAAATCCCAATCATTGTTAGCTTGGTTGGCTCTACTGAAGATGATTTTACCTTTATGATAAAACAATTTGAAAGTTGCAAAATTCTCGCTTTTGAATTGAACCTTTCATGTCCACATGTAGAAAAGGTAGGCCTTGAGGTGGGTGATGATCCAGAACTTGTCAAAAAAATCATAAAAAAAATCAAATCATTAACAAAGATTCCAATAATCGCAAAGGTTGGGCTTGGAACTACCAATTATCTGGACACAGTTCTTGCAGCACATGAATCTGGTGCTGATGCAATAACTGCAATCAATACACTACGTGCTATGGCAATTGATGTTGAAACCGAAAGACCAATACTTAGTAACAAAATAGGCGGTCTTTCAGGAACTCCAATCAAACCAATAGCTGTACGATGTGTTTATGAGATATCATCAAAGTATGATATTCCAATAATTGGATGTGGTGGGATATCAAGCTGGGAAGATGCTGTTGAATTTATTCTTGCAGGCGCATCTGCTGTACAGCTTGGAAGTGTTGTAGGAGACAATTGGCTTAGTGTCTTTGGTGACATAAACAATGGAATAATGAAGTATATGGAGAAAAAAGGTTTTTCAAAAATAGAGGAAATGACAGGACGTGCAAAGAGATTTTAACCATCCATCAATCCGTCAAATAGAAAAAGTAATTGATGAAACTCCTACAGTTAGAACTCTAGTCTTCTCAGATGATTTACTTTCTACAGTTCTACCAGGACAATTTGCCATGGTTTGGATCCCAGGTGTTAATGAATTGCCAATGAGTGTGATGATTTCACAAGAAAAAGGAAAAGCTGCATTTACGGTACGACAACACGGCATGGCATCTACGGCACTTTATAATTTGAGTGTAGGTAAATTAATTGGCATTCGTGGTCCTTATGGAAATCATTTTGACATAAAAGAAGGAAAATTACTTCTTGTTGGAGGTGGTACTGGTCTTGTCCCGCTACTTAGATTACTCAAATTCATAAAAACAACAGATGACGTAACTGTACTAATAGGTGCAAAAACAAAAAATGAAGTATTTTTTGAGAAATTGGCAAATGAATTACTTGAAAAAAATAATCACAAAGTAATAGTTGTAACAGAAGATGGCACTTATGGAAAAAAGGGACTCGTAACAGAAATAATGGACGAATTGTTGCAAACTACTACCTTTAACGCAGTTTATACATGTGGCCCAGAACTGATGATGTACAAAGTGGTACAGTTAGCAATACCAAAAGGAATCTTTGTTCAAGCAAGCCTTGAACGCATGATGAAATGTGGAATAGGAATATGTGGTAGCTGTTGTGTGGGCGAAGATCTTGTTTGTCATGATGGGACGATATTTGATGGTAAACACCTATTATCTAACGACGAATTTGGTCATTCACATAGGAATAAAGCGGGAATACTAGAAAATTATTGAAACGTGCTGACCAGCAAGGTTTAAAATAAATTAAAAAAACTGTCCGTAAAGGGACAAGAATTATGGCACATCCTAAGATCGTATTAACCGCAGACAGAACACTCATGTCACCATATCGAGGAATATCGCTTGCAACATTTTTTGGTTGTGCCCCCGCATTAGATCCTAATCGTGATAAAAACAACTTTTGGTATAAAATACTAAAAAATCAAGTTACTCCAAAAGTTTTATTTGATTTTATTTGCAATCCAATATCTCATACTAATGGTATTGCTGATTATGCACCATATGGTCTACGTAAAGTAGAGGCAGGTTTGATACGTGATGGATTTAAGCGCGAAGATGTAGTTGTAGCACATCCTGATCATCTCGAGAAATTTATTGGTCCTGAGACAGAGGTGGTGGGCACCTATGAAATGGATCCACTTGGCATGGGACCTGTTACAATGACATTCACGTATGGTAGAAAACAAACTTCCTATGATGAATATTACTGCAGAGATCTACACATGAAAATTAATGCTGCAAAGAAAAAAAATGGCAGCCATGCCAAAGTTATTGCAGGTGCATCTGGAACTTGGCAATACAACTATGACCCGGCAAAAATTGAAGAATATGGTTTGTATGCAGTCTTAGAAGGTGAGCTTGGCGGCATTGCACCAGAAATAGATGGCCATGCTGGAAAGTTTTTCAATCATCTCATAGACGGCGATTTTGAAAACATGGATCCGTTCAGGAAAAAATCTGATTTTAAAGTTGACATCAAAGAATTCAAACGTGATGATAAGCTCATACATGGAAGATTTGTTAATTACTGGGACCGACCTGACATTGACGAAATTCCAGAAATAATTGAACCTAGCATGCATGGTATGATTGAAGTAATGCGTGGATGTGGTCGTGGTTGTAAGTTTTGTGATGTGACCTTAAGGGCACTACGATACTATCCTCCAGAAAAAGTCAAAAAAGAAGTCGAACTAAACCTGAAAAAAGGTGGTGCCAAATCAGCTTGGGTGCATAGCGACGACATCTTTGTTTATGGAATGGATCCGCGAACATCAAAACAAATGGAACCAAACAGAGAAGCCTTGGAAGAATTATTTACTGCAATAATGTCAACAGGCGTAGAACATACCAACCCAACACATGGAACTTTGGCAGGGGCAATAGCAGACGAGAAATTAATCCCAAATATATCAAAAATAATCAAAGCCAGTCCTACTAATTTGATAGGCATTCAATGTGGATTTGAAACAGGCAGTCTCAGACTGATTGCAAAATATGCAGATAGAAAACTGGCACCATATAGCCCAGAAGAATGGCATTGGGTTGTAAAAGAAGGTGTAAAGACCTTAAATGAACACTATTGGGTTCCTGCCTTTACACTCATAATGGGATTAGACAATGATGAAACACCTGAAGATGCATGGGAAACAATCAGAATTCTCAGCGAACTAGAACGGGAACAACCAGACTCAATGTTTACTGCTACACCTCTTACTTTTGTGCCAATAGGCCTTCTTGAAAAATCAGAATTTTTTGATATAGGAAATGAAATGGATCCAGCTCAATTAGGCGTAATGTACAAGACATGGCAACACAACTTCAAATATGGAATACAAAAATTCATGAACAAAACAGGACAAAATAATTCTGTCAAAAAGAACTTCTTTAACATGATGGCAAGAACCCTAGGCGGAGTTCCATTATCTGCTATGGAAAAATTTGCAAGAAGAAAAGGAAGAGAACACGAGCAAGTTATTGAAACTATTAAGGCAAAATATTGGTAATTTTATCCAAAGCATTAAATTCAATCTAATAAGACTGTAGTTTATGGCAACTCACGGTTCGCTTACTAAAGCAGGTAAAGTAAGAGGACAAACACCAAAGATAGAAGGACGAAAAAGAACTAACGTACACTCTATGCAGCGCATCAAAAGTAACTACAGAAAAAGATTTGTCTTACAACGTACTCCAGGGCAAAACAAACCAGGTCGAAGACCAAGAAGGTAATAACATGATTACCAAACCATTAATAATGGAGTACCGTACCTTACGGTAATGGATGAATTGAGATTAGATAGTTTAGAAGGAGTAGGTCCGGTAACTACAAAAAAACTAACCGATGCAGGCATTCATAACATAATGGATCTGCTAGTTCGAGGTCCAGTTGAGGTTGCTGAAATTACTGGAATGGATAAAGAAACAGCAGAAAAAATTGTAAACAAGGCACGTCAGCAACTTGTTGAAGAGGGACTAATTGCAAAAGACTTTGTCAGTGCAACTGAGATCTACAAAAGAAGACAAGACATAGGTAAGATTTCAACAGGAACTAACTGTCTTGATCTCTTGTTTGATGGTGGAGTTGAGACACAGGCATTAACAGAAGTATATGGAGAATTTGGATCTGGTAAAACACAATTTTGTCATACAATGTGTGTAAATGTTCAAAAACCCAAAGAACAAGGTGGGCAGGAAGGAGGGGTACTTTATATTGATACAGAAAATACTTTCAGACCAGAAAGGATTGTTTCTATTGCAAAGGCAAATGGAATGGATCCAGAAAAGGTTCTTGATAGAATTATTGTGGCACGTGCATATAACAGCGCACATCAAATTTTAATTCTTGAAGAAGCAGGACCTATAATCAAGGAAAATAACATTAAGCTAATTGTTGCAGACTCTGCGGCAGGTCTCTTTAGAGCAGAATATCTTGGAAGAGGAACATTATCTGAACGACAACAAAGACTAAACAAGTTTGTTCATTTACTAGTAAGAACTGCTGAAATATACAACTGTGCTGCTATTGCAACAAACCAAGTAATGTCGTCCCCTGATGTTTTCTTTGGT
>JACOWO010000135.1 GCA_016176745.1 Nitrosopumilales archaeon | reverse complement strand
TTTCAGTTGAGGAACAAGGTACGATATAGTGAAGATTCCAACTAGACCTCCGCCTGGAAAGCCAAGTAACAGTGTATTGTCAGCTTGCTTGGCCTGTGTTTTTTTGGTCATAGTGGAGATATAGGCAAATCGATTTTTCTTATACTTGGTTTAAAGCGTCGCTTTGCACGCCTTGAAAGAGTTCTTAGGAATCTCTGGTTTAGATAATCAAAAACCTGACTTAGGTCCCATCCACTTTCACTATGCATGAATGTTTTGTATGGTGTTGTTACACGAATAGATACTTCATGAAGCTGTCTGCCCCCTTGGGTGTGTTGTCTTTTGATTGTAGCACGAGCTTCTACAATATCGCCGTAGACCTTTTGAATTCGCTTTAGCGTGTTTGTAAACTTTGATATGATAATATCAGCGTTTGATGCGCCCTCTGGCAACCCTACTATGTAAAATGGGATTTGACTTTCTATTTTGGCAGCAAGAAGGCTTAGGATATCACGATATGTGATTATGCCGTGTAGCGTTTCCCAGACAGATACAAGACTGCATGTAGTATTTGTCTTGAGCATATTGCCTATTATAGAATTTAGATCATCTTTTGGACTGCATTGAGGTATTCTAGTACTTCCAATGTTTCCAATTGATGATTCCTGCCTGCGAATCTTGTTCATCCCAATTAATTTTTTACCCAATCGTTCTCGCGGAATTATTGTTTGTAGTACATGAAATGATGTTAGAACCTGTTTTACCGATCCTTTGTTTAGAATTGGAATGTGATCAATTCGTTTTGTTGTCATTATTTTTCGTGCTTCACCAAGTGAATCAGTGGAATTGAGAGTTACTGGATTTTGAGTAAAAATCATGTTTGCCTTTATCCATTTGTTATCTTTTGACAAAAGCAATTTAAGAATGTCTTTTGCCCCAACTTGTCCGATTATTTCATTATCTTCTACTACAGGCACTGATCTTATACGATAATATGCCATGATGTTTGATGCCTTGTTTACTGTATCATCTGGCGTTAGTGAAGGAACTGCGTAAAGATATGGTCTAATCATCGTATTTGAGATATTTGATGCTGAAAGCAATTCTCTCACATTTGTGGCATAAACAGAGTTTCCCTCTAAGCAAAAAACGTCATATACATCAGAGTTTGAGATTTGCTTTATTGTCTCAGATACTGTACTTGAAGGATTTACAATGACAGCTCTTTGTGCAGCAGGTAATTTTGAGTTGTAAATGTCTTTAAAATGCTCATAGATTGTATCTGCTAACATGTTTTTTCTCCCAATTAAGACTAATTTGATAGTTTTGAATTAAAACGAAACCTAGATTTTCAAGATTGATATTCATTTATGATATTCTTATCAGACTTATTTAGTGTCTAAAGTATCAGATGATTTGTTGATTATAAAAAATCCCGATATTAGTCAGGTAATGGTAAAGCGATCAGTTACCGTAAAGCCATCAACCACACTTCTTGAGGCAAGAGACGTCTTGTTTAGACACAAGATAAGACGCCTTGTTGTTTTAAATGAAAAAGAAAAGCCTGTCGGGATTATTACAGAAAAGGACATTGCGAGGTCTATTTACAATCTTGGGACAAGATCAATAAAATCAGTAAAAGTTGGCGATTTTATGTCAAAAAATCTGATTACTGTTACAAAAGACAATACTATTTATGATTGTGCAAAACTAATGCGACGCCATAGGATTAGCTCTGTTATTGTCATAAACAAGGATGGAATGTTAGCCGGGCTTGTAACAAAGACAGATCTTGTCTCAGTTTTTCTTACCCAGTCTACTAGTCCATTAAAGGTCGCCTCAATAATGACAAAAAATGTAATTACTGCAGCTCCTGGAGACTCGCTTCTTTTGATTGAAAGTCTACTGATAAATCATAGAATCTCTCGTGTAGTGATTCAAAGAAACAGAAGACCAGTTGGCATAATAACGTACAGAGATTTTATGCCTGCAAAGATACCTCACTGGATTGCCGAATTTGCGGATCCAAAAGAGCTCGAAGAATACCGCCTCCACTCAGTTCCCGAATTTAGTGCAAATCAACTTAACTATCTTTTGCCGTTTAAGGCAGTAGATATAATGGCGCCAAACCCAATAACTGTAGATGCAAATGATGATGTTGGTTTGGCTGCAATGCTCATGATTAGAAATAACATAAGTGGCCTTCCTGTTGCAAGAAAAGGATTGCTTCTTGGAATAATTACAAAATCAGATATTGTAAAAGCAATTGCAGAAAAATAACTAGACCTTCAAACTTTTTGGTTCCAATCCAAACGATTTTTTTACGTTTACTCCACCAGCTAGTCTACCAATCTTCACATCAGAATCAAGAACTATTGGAATATCA
>JACOWO010000134.1 GCA_016176745.1 Nitrosopumilales archaeon | reverse complement strand
TATTATAAGGCAAAAAAGATTACGGCGTGAAGGCAGCGCGTATTACAGGACCAAATGAACCATTGCAAATAGTAGAGATTGAATCCCAAAAACCAAATGAAAATCAAGTAGTAATTAAGGTAAAATCTACAGGTGTTTGTCACAGCGATTTACATTTGTGGGAAGGAGGCTATGATTTAGGTGATGGCAAATTTATGAAAGTAACTGATCGTGGTGTAAAATACCCAGTAACTCCAGGTCATGAGATTGTCGGAACCATTATGGAGATTGGTGAAGGCGTAACTGGTTTTTCACAAGGTGATTTTGTTCTAGTTTATCCTTGGCAAGGGTGTGGCGAATGCCCAGGTTGTAAAGATAAAAATGAAAATCTTTGCGATGCACCTCGTTCTATAGGTATATTTCAAGATGGAGGTTATGCTGACGCTGTGTTGATTCCTCATTACAAGTATCTTGCAAAAATTGAAGGAGTTGATCCTGATGATACAAATTGCTAAAGCAATTACCAAAGCCAAAATTATCTGTGTTGATTTGGATGATAAAAGATTAGAAACTGCCAAAGAATTAGGTGCAGATTTTATTGTAAATTCAAATGTTATTGGTTCTGTTACTGCAGGATCGGGGAACGCTGCACAAAAAATCATGTCGTTATGTAATAACAAAGGTGCTGACAGTGTAATTGACTTTGTTAATGCACCAAATACTGCCAAGATGGGACTGGCTGTTTTAAGAAAACGAGGAAATTTAATCTTGGTAGGACTATTTGGTGGCTCTTTAGACATTTCATTAGTAACTATTCCGCTCAAAGCAATTACTATTCAAGGCGCATATACAGGAAACTATAACGATATGTTAGAGTTAATCGAATTAGCAAAGAAGGGCATAATCAAACCAGTAATCTCAAAAAGATACTCTTTGGATGAAGCAAACACTGCACTTGAAGATCTTAAACAAAGAAAGATAATTGGTCGTGCAGTCATAAACCCATAAATCTTTTCCAAAGAAATCATGTCATACAAGAAAGACTTGTGAAATTAGTTTCAAAATTTGTAATTAGTCTAGATGTGATCTAGGGTTTTTTGTCTGGGCAGCCATCATCATCTTTGTATCCATTTTTAGTCTCAGCTGCATTTGGACACTTGTCTTTCTCATCAGGAATTCCATCTTTGTCAGCGTCTTTTCCTGGAGTGGGTTTTTGTGAAGTGCTAGGTGTTGTTCCGGCAGGTTTCTTGTCAGGACAGCCGTCATCATCCTGATAACCATTCTTTGTCTCTGCCTCTTTTGGGCACTTGTCTTTTGTATCAGGAATTCCATCTTTGTCAGAGTCTTTTGGTGTAGCTGGTTTGCTAGAATCACTAGACGTTGTAGTTCCAGTTACTTCTACTGTTCCTTTCATCCATGGGTGAAGCATACAGATGTAAGAGTAGCTTCCGGCATTTTTGAAAGTAAAAGAAAATGTCTTTCCAGGCATGAGAATGCTACTATCAAAGACTCCACTTGGTACAGCTGATGCATCAACGCTTGTCGCAGTATGTGATGTAGTATCATCATTTTTCCATGTTACTTTGCTTCCAGCACTTACCTTGATGTTTGAGGGAATAAAGCAACTAGACTTTGTCTCACATCCTGGGGAAGATGTGCCTTTTGGAATTGACACTGCTGTAGTCTGTGCAAATGCAAAGTTTGCTTGCACAGAAACAATAATTGCTACTAAAATTATTACTAACATGAAACTATACTTTGTCAATGTTTTCGAAAAATTTTATCATACATAAAAGTATAACGACGATTTTCACATCTTGAATTATCTATTATAAAAGTTACAATTTTACGATCATGGTTTTTGGTAATCATGTAGATGTCAAGATAAAATAATTCAAAATGTCCCACGCGAAGGATTTGAACCTTCGACAACCCGGTTTCTGTATGCCTGATAGGCTGGAACTTCGTCAGCCAAAAGCCGACAACTACAGCCGGAAGCTCTACCAGGCTGAGCTAGCGTGGGACGATCTTTCGCTGTTGTCTAGTTTTAAATAATTATCGAAGCTTCCACTTCAACTAACTCTTATTAATAGAAATTATTTAGTAACTTCATGGAGGAGGAAGCAGCTTATCAAATCTATGAAGTTCGGTGTAATGACGTACTAGAACAAGAAGGTGTAAGATTTGCTGCAATAATTAATTCCGAAGGCAAGCTTACCGCAGGCGGATTCAAAAAAGGTATTATCCCTCTTGAAGGAGACGAAGAAAAACTGCACGAGTTTATGAAATATGCAGCTAAAATATCGCTGCAGGAAGAATATGATACTAGTTTAGGGGCGCTTAATTACATTGCAGCTCGCCGAGATAAAATAATTCTAATCAGCTTTCCATTTCCTGTAAGTAGACACATACTCTTAGTTTCAGCTGAGCCTGGTCTTGATATTGAAAATCTAGCTAAAGTTGTTGTTAGAATATTTGGAGATTCATCACATGCCATAGAAAGAGGTTTATCAGAATCCTTTCCTGGAGTATGATAATATCTTCGAATTTTTCGAAATTTACAAAAATATAGTTATTAAAGCGATCTAATAAACGATAAATATCGACTACTAAACTAACTAAATTTGTGGCAGCATCAGAACTTTTGGTAGGCGGATATGTCTGCACGCCTTATTTACATAACCATGAATCAATCGAGATAAAAGATACTTGGCAACGATCTAAAAATATTCAAGAGATGTATTTTGCTACGGCAACTTTTTCAAAGGATGGAAGCCCATATTTTTCACCTGCTGCTAATCATTATATCATTGCAAAATTCAAGGACAATACAAAAATTCTAAAAGAAATAGACAAATTCAAGCA
>JACOWO010000131.1 GCA_016176745.1 Nitrosopumilales archaeon | reverse complement strand
TCCACCATTCATCAGAATATTCCATTGCAATGCCGCCTATTGTTATATTTGAAGAATTAATTTCATCCCATAAATTGCCAGCATATTTTGCCTGTGCATCCCTGTACTCCATTCCAGCAGAATTATTGAATGAGTCAATTCCAAACTCTGTGATAAGCAGCGGCTTTGAGCTATTATTGGCGTAATATTCAAAAAAATTAACAGAATTACATTCGGCTGCAAGAATTATTTCTGCAGAAGAAGAGATTGGATTTTCATATGAAGAAATCGATCCTGTGCTATACTGTATTATTGATAAGAAACTATCATTAGATGAAACTACCAAAAAAACAGGAATTGATAAAACATCTGTAGAGAAAATCTACCAACTATACAAAAAAAGCCAACACAAGAGAATAACTCCTGATAAATTAGAATGAAAATAGCTAAATTGGAAATCTTTGATACCCTAAGTGAGTCTGAGAAAGAACTTGATACCTCAAAAAAGATACGAATCTATCTTTGTGGAGTAACTGTTTATGATGAGGCACATATTGGTCATGCAAGAACCATAATAGTATTTGATGTACTGAGGAAATTTCTTGAATCAAAAGAAAACATGGTCGAGTTTATACAGAATTTTACCGATGTCGATGACAAAATAATTGATCGTGCTCAAAAAGAAGGCGCAACAGCCTATGATATTAGCGTACGATACATTGAAGAGTATTTTCGTGATTTTGATGCACTAAATGTAAAGAGAGCAACAAGATACCCAAAGGCTACAGAACACATCAAAGACATGATTGCTTTGATTGACTCACTTGTACAAAAGAAAATTGCGTATGTATCAAAAAATGGAGTGTATTTTGCCGTTTCAAGGTTTTCAGATTATGGAAAATTATCAAAGAAAAAAATTGATGATCTAATTTCTGGCTCGCGAGTTGATGTTGATGAGACAAAAAACGATCCACTTGACTTTGCGTTATGGAAGTTTTCAGAAGAATCTCCATTATGGGACAGTCCTTGGGGCAAAGGAAGGCCAGGCTGGCATATTGAGTGTTCTGCTATGAGCATAAAGTATCTCGGCGAAAATTTTGAGATTCATGGTGGTGGAAGAGATTTGATATTTCCCCACCATGAAAATGAAATTGCACAGTCTGAATCTTTTACATCAAAGCCATTTGCAAAGATCTGGATGCATGTGGGAATGGTTACAATAAATGGCGAAAAAATGTCAAAATCACTTGGCAACATAAGAACAGTCAAGTATGTTTTGCAAAAATATGGCCCAAACATCATTAGATTATTTTGTCTTTCAGGTCACTATTCAAAACCAATTGATTACTCAGAAGATCTTCTAAAAGAAAACATTGTGAAATGGAGACAAGTTGAAACATGCTATTATGAATTGTTACTTGCCGAAGGAAAAAATCAAAGCAACCCAATCGGAGAAACTGTTTTACAATGCAGCACAGAGTTTGATTCTGCACTAAGTAATGATTTTAACACATCACTTGCATTAACAGCATTTTTCAAGCTTGTAAAGGAGATAAACCGACTTGCAGCTGATGAACTATTATCAAAATCAATTGCGGAAAAAGCATTTCCAGAACTTGAAAGGATGATTTCGGTATTAGGACTGGCAATTCCAAAAATTACAAGTGATGAAATCAATTCAATAAATCAATTAATCAAGAAAAGAGAATCGCTAAGACAGCAAAAAAAGTATCAAGAAGCTGATAATATCAGAGAACAGATTTCCAAGATGGGAATTGAACTAATTGACCATAAGAATAGAACAGCGTGGATGAAAAAAGAAAAAATCCAATCAGATATTTCTTAAAGATTTAAAGAATTTTATGACGTTTAAGATCTTGCTTGAGTTTTTTTGCATTTGCATATTTGATGCTTTTTATTCCAATAGAATTTGCAACCTGAACGTTTGAAATTTTATCGTCAATAAAGAAAATCTCAGATGATTTGAATGGCACGTTACCAAGTACATATTTGAATATCCTTCTGTCCGGCTTTGCAAATCCTATCTTATGAGAATAGAATTGGAACTCATAGCTATCTAAGAGGCCAAACTCTTCAAGGATTGTATGTGTAGTTTTTTCAAGATTTGAAAGTACGCCTACTTTGATTTTGTTTTCTTGTATTTTTTTTACCATTTTTAGTATGGAATTATTTAGTTTGGCTTTATCTTTGAATGTATCATAAATTAGAGATTTTTTGACTTTCTGTAGTTCTAAAGAGTTTACCTTTTTGCCTATTTTCCTCCAGAATTCATTTTCAGATATCTTGCCTGTGTGTAAATTTACAATTTCTTTTTCACATTCACTAGTCAGAGTCTTTTCTTGAATACCAAACTTTTCAGAAACAACATGATACAACCATGTATCATGCCAATTAACTAGAACCCCGCCTATATCAAATAATACTAGTTGAAACTGGGACATGGCTGTACTTTACACTGTGATTATAATTTGATCAGGTTTTTTTCTTTGAAGCACTAACAAGTGATATTACGTCTCTGTCACGTAGTTGGTAATTTGTAGGGAGTCGTAGGTTATACCTCAAATCCTTTGCATATAGCAAGCCTTTGAGCAAATCTGTGTGAATTTCTTTTGCCAGGTCAGTTACAGTAGAACCATCCTTCATTAAAATAAGGTCTGGCAAGATACGTCCCTTTTTGTCTGATAGTTTTTCTTCGTTTGCTACAGGATAAATCGAGTTCATTTTTAGCAATTTGAATACAGTCACATTGATTGCAAATTGTACGCCGGTTCTCATGTATTCTCCCATGATGTCTTTTTTGATAAAATTCAACGCATCTTTTTGTTTGTTGTTAAGATCTTGTGGATTTAAGATTTCAAACTGTTCAGAGCCTGGAGAATATTTTATCAAACCCTTTTGTTCTGCCCTTCTAAGACTAAGCTCGCTATCTGCACTTGCAGGTACTATAATAGTATCATTGTATCGCTCGTGCAGTCTTACAAAGTTTTTGTCTGCACCTTCAATGTCAATCTTGTTTGCAACAATAAGTGTTGGTTTTGAAACCTTTCTAAGATATGATGCAAGACTTTTGCTATCTTGGAATTCAAAGTTATCAAAATCCTTGTCTTCAAGGCCAGTTACTTTAAGGGCTTCTTTAACATGAGACTTGTGTACACCTATTCCACGGTAAAGATCAGTTATTACGTCAATTAATTCAGTGCCAGAACGAACAAGTTTTGATACCTTGTCTCTATTTCCTTCAAGAGTTTTATGATACCACATTACAAGCTCTTCTTCAATGTCGGCAAAGTCAGAAATTGGATCACCTGCGCCAATTTCTGTTATTTTTCCTGTAGAATCAACGCTTCCTGATACATCGACTATATGCAACAAGGCATCTGACTGTGCTGCAACTGTAAGAAACTGGTCCCCAAGACCTTTTCCCTTCCATGCATCTTTGATAAGTCCTGGCAAATCAATTAGATCAATTGGGATGTAACGCCATCCTTCGCTGCACTTTGAGTTGTTTGGGTTATCAACCACATTAAACTCTGGATGAACACAAAGGGTAATGGCATAAGCTGTTGCCTTTTCAGGCTTTTTTGTAGTAAATGGGTATGTTGAGATTTCAGCTGACGATAATGTAGCTGAATTAAAAAAAGTAGTCTTGCCGGTATTTGTTTTGCCGATAAGACCGATTTTGATCGGCATGAATGAAATTTCCTTTCTGATTATTTATCTCTGACTAGATGTCTTCTCGTAGTTTTTTACACATGTTTTTAAGCTCGCTAATTGACCACTCTATTTCATCTAGTTCTTCTTTTGTTATTTTATCATCCCATTTTTCAAGCGCGATTTTTGCTATCTGTGAGCAATGATAAAGCAGGCCCCAGTATGGATGATGCTCTGCAGTAGTGTATGCAAGCTCTGATACATCGTCAAGACCTGTTTTTGCCATAGCAATTGAGGTAATGTTTTGCCCAAAAATACGGATAATATTTGCCTCTAGATCCTCTTCGACTTTTAACATTGCATTATTTTTTTCAAATGACTTGACAAGCTCTAAAAGTAAATTGTAAAATTCTAAAAAAGAGTCAGGCATTTTAGAATAGGCGTTGGTGTTCTGCAAGCATGCATCTATTGAAAACCACTTGGATTCCAGCTTGCCTTGCCAACTCTTCTGCTTCCGGGTTGTGGATTCCTTCCTGCAGCCAAATCACTTTGGGTTTTTTCTTTATTGCCTCTTGAACCACAGGCAGGACATCTTCTGATGGCCTAAACACATCTACTATATCGATAGAATCGTTGATCTCATTGATGTTTTTGTAACATTTCTTGCCAAGTATTGCATCAGTAGTTGGATTCACTGGAGTAATGTTGTAACCTTGATCTGCTAGATATTTTGGCACATAGTGCGCTGCCTTTTCTTCATTTTTTGACATTCCTACAACTACAACATTTTTGAGTGAGAAAATTTTTCTAATCTCTTCATCTGTAAAAGAGTCTTTTTCCATAATAATGAATGAAGACAATTAGTTTATAATTTATTGTAGAGCTTTTATAGAATATCTACAAAGTGATTACATGGAAGAAGAACCAAAAGACGTGATGGTTTTGGGTGCCATAAAAAGCGGCGCTAAAACATTTGATAAGATACGCAAGGCAACAAGAATAGATCCTAAAGAGCTAAATGAAATACTTGAACGACTTGAAAGACGCGAGCTAATAACAGTACAGAAAAAGAAAGGACTTTTTGGCCCAAAGATAGAGATCCGTGTTACAGACAAGGGCAATATCGAGCTGCAGGCACGCGTACACGAATTAGAACAGGACTGGAACAAGTTGGTAACATTGTACAAATCAGGTGACAAGCAAAAACTAGAACAAGTTATGGATGACAGAAAATCACTTTTGCCAACCATGATGTTTTTTGGCATAATTGACATGATCATGTTTACTGCAATGTTTAGCATGATTGGGCATACAATGTCACAATATGTCCCGCCAGAACAAATGCCAGAAGGTGCAGAAGGAACCGAAGGCTCCGATATGGGCGATTCTGGAATGGGCGATGGTGGCGGCTTTGACATTGATGTTGGTTTTTAAATCTCAAAATTGCTTTTAGTGCTGAATAATAATTTGTATAATTCTAATGATGATTCAATATTACTTCGAGTCTTAAAACTACTAAAATCGCACAATTTTGAATATGTTTCTGGACAGGATATTTGTGATAAATTAAAGATCAGCAGAACAGCTGTTTGGAAACACATTAAAAAAATACGCGCACTTGGATACAAAATCGAATCAAGACAAAATCTAGGTTATAGAATAACAAGACAGACTTTACTACCATTGCCATGGGAAATAACTAGCGATTTAAAAACAAAGCAAATAGGCAAAACAGTTTATTATTTTGATACAATTGATTCAACGCAAAACTTTGCGTCCAAGATTTCAAATCAAAATAATTCTGGAGCAGTAATCATTGCACAAAGACAGACATCTGGGAAAGGAAGACTAGGAAGAAGATGGGCTTCTCCAGTTGGAGGCATTTGGCTTTCTGTTATTTTACATCCAAAGTTTGATGTTTCCTACACCACACTATTTCCAATTGCATCATCACTAGCACTTTGCATAGCAGTTGAAAAGACACTAAATCTAAAACCTGAGCTCAAGTGGCCAAACGATGTTACATTGAATGGAAAAAAAGTTGCCGGAATGCTTGTTGATATTGCAATAGAATCAAACCAAATAGAGTATTTGATTTTAGGCGTTGGAATTAATTACAAAATAGATGCAAAAAAACTCAATGCATCTCTAAAAAAAAGTGATCATTTCTACGGTGCTGGTTCTTTGTTAAAGAAAAGCCAAGTGGCAAATCCAACTAAACTAATACAGTCGTTTCTTTATGAGCTTGAACAGATATGCAATATCTTGGACAATGGCAGTGTTGGTACAATAATTAAAAAATGGACATCAAAGTCATCGACCATAGGCAAAAAAATTCCCGTCGATACTGCAGGATCTAAAATGAATGGAAAGGCAATTAAGCTTGATACTGATGGTGCACTTGTAATATCAAAAAATGGTTCAGAACACAGACTTCTAGTTGGAGATGTAAATTATCTTAGAATAAGATAGTCTAACGCCTTCGCTTTTTAGATGGTTTTCGCTTTTTAGATTTTTTTATGCGTTTCCTTCTTGGTTTCTTTTTTGCTTTCTTTTGTAATCTGGCACGGGTTTTTTTCAAAAATGCCAACTTGCGCTCAAGTACAGACGCAAGAAATTGCTCTAAATCCTTGGCATATTCTTCATAGGAAGAAATGATCTCAGTTTTTTTCTCATTTACATGTGTAAGATATTCATTTGTTCGTAAAATATTGGTAGTATTAATTAGCTCAGGCATTGGTTGCGTTGATTGACTTGTTGTTGCAAGCTCTTGATTTAGGCGTGCAATTTTCTGTTTTATCTGTGCAAGTTTGTTTTCAGAAGACAATCAATCAAATTAAAATCAGTTTATTAATTATCTTTCCTAATTTTTATGCCGTAATCCCTGTGCTATGATCCCATGTTGCATAGTATTTTGGAGTTATCTCAAGGATTACAGAAAATCCATTTTTTACACCATCCATTAGGAATTTAGCAATTTGATTATCAAGATTTCCAGTATATTTTATCATAATTTTTGATGCAATAGGCGTGTTGCGTTCAATGTTTTCTGATATTTTTGTAGTTCCCTTTCCCCTTACACCCTTGTATGGGATTTTTTCATCATCAATGCAGAAATAGACAGTATTGTTATTTTTGATGTTTTTTACCTTGCTTGAGGATTTGCTTGTTTCAACGTACAGTTTTCCGTTTTCATAATAGTACCAGACAGGGTGTATGTTTGGCTCGCCTTTTGTATCGATTGTTCCCAAAAGAAGGTTTAGTTTGCTTTTTGAGAGAAATTCTTCTACTTGGTTTTCTGTCAAGGCATTGCCAAAGCCAGGGCTTGCATGTACAATCTTCATTACATAACTTTGGGAAAAAAATTCTAATAAACATTATCAATTGGTCGGATTAGATTTATCTAACCTTTCAAAAACTTTTGATATGATGCTTCGAGTTTCTGTTCTATTCATTTTCGTTGCATTATCATTTCTGATGCCATTTTCTGCATATGCCCAAGATAAAGAACAAGCAGAGGCTTTGTTTGAGACTGCAACTGAGCATTTTGCAAAAGGCGACTACAAGCAGGCAATTGAGCTATTTGATGACATACTGGAGATGTTTCCTGATCATGATCAAACCCTCAAAATGAAAGCCGTTGCAGAAAGCAATCTTGATTATCATGAAAGTTCGTTGATTAATTTCTATACAGTATTGCAGGAAAATCCAAATGATATCATGGCACTTACTGGTTTAGGGGTGGGTTTTGGGAATTTTGCAGAATACCATGAGGCAAAAAAATACTTTGATAAGGCATTTGAGCTGGCACCAGACAATATAGTTGTTAAAAACTATAAAGAATATGCTGAGAAAGTTATTACCAAATATCCTTACAAGCCAACAGAAAAGCCAGAATCACTAGCTGCACTAAAAAAAGTGCAGATTCCGCTTTGGATAAAAAACAATGCTGGATGGTGGGCAGAAGGACAGATCAGCGATGCTGATTTTATTAGAGGAATTGAGTATATGATAAAAGAAACGATAATTGTAATTTCTGATCTTCCAAAGACATCTGTTGTAGCAAGCAATAGCGTTCCAGCATGGGTAAAAAACAATGCCGGATGGTGGGCAGAAGGCCAAATTACCGAAGATGATTTTGTTAAAGGAGTACAGTACCTTGTAGAAAACGGCATGATATCTGTCAAGACCGGAGACATGCAAATGACAGAGCAGGAAAGAGAATCAGATCTCCAGGCATTCAAAATGTATGTAAAAAAGGTAGCTACTACAGTTGAAAAAGAAAAAAGATACATTGAATTTCCTAACCCCAGTTTTGATGTAATCAAAAAGTTTTTGCGCGACTCTGAACAATGGAACTTTGCTCAACAAATTACTTCAGGCAATGAAAATTTTGCAAACCCACCATACCAGATAGTTGATGGAGTTTATGTTATACAATACAAAATTTTTGTAAATAGCCAACCACTTGGACTACCACTTGATCATGTCAGTACAATGGATGACTCTATCACATATTGGGAAGGCCAAAACTTTACAACATCAAACGGTGATCCTGCAAGAATGAAATTTACCTATACTAAAGACAGAAGCGAGGCAAATGCGTGGGCTACATGGGTAGTTAGAAACCTTGGCGAAGGAGTGCTTGGACACGCAAACTTGGGAAAAGGGGTAGTCGAGGTTGCATTAGGCGATTACAACTGCGATGGAAGCTTTCAGCTATATGACGTTAAAACTGTTGAGTTAATCATGACACATGAGTTAGGCCACATCATAGGACTAAAACATACAACTGACCCAATTGACATCATGTATCCGTCTATAAAACCAAGTTATGCCTATTGTTTATTATATTAGAATTAAAAAGAAAATAAGGTTTAGCTGATATCTAGTGCGCGGGAATGTTTTCGTGTATGAGGTCGCTCACCAGAATATTTGCGTCTCATATGTCCAGAAGGCCTTCCATACAATAGCTCCAAAAACCAAGATTCGTGTTCTACCTCTTCTGCAAGAATATCCTTTGCTATATCATATGTTATAGGATCCTTTCCAAATGTCATCTTGCATACTTTGTCCCAGTTGACAATCGCGCCTTGCTCTGCTGCCAGACATTTTTCAAGTATTGCCTTAAGGTCAGTTGGATTTTTTGGAAGTTGCAAAAATTCGCATCCAGAGATTTTTATAAAATGTGTTGCGTCATTTGGCAGAGAACCTCCTAGCTGGTATATTCTTTCAATGCAGGACTCAAAGTGACTTAGGTCTTCTAGTCTTGCGTCCTCGATTACCCCTTTGATTCCTTCACCTTCTATTCCAGTACAGTGTGCTCGCAAATTTGTAAAGTAATAGTATGCGGTAAACTCTACTGCTGCGTTGATTACAAGCTGTTTTGTTAACGCTTCGACGTTTATGCCATTTTGTTTTAGGATTTTTACACCTACCACATTTGGCTTGTCAGATTTTGTCATATCTTTGGAGATTTTATCACAGCTTTAAAAATCGTTGTCTTGTAATATACACTCACTTTATAAAATCACTCAATGACGTATCAAATTTTTTATTACAACATTTTGCAAAATTGTTATTTTGTAATGTTACAAATCAAATAAAAAATAATTTAAGCAGAAATTATGATTAACTAACATATGGATCATCGACTGCAAGTTCTCATTCTATAGAATTAGAATGGCAATTAGCTCAAGCTACCTACGAATAACCACTAGACATTTAGTAAAAACTCTCATAAGGAAGTTGGCCATTATCATATAGACTTTATGACCAACACGGTTGTAGCCCGTCAGCGTTGTCCAAGCTGCGGCAAATCCACAATGATCACTGATGAGAACAGTGGCGAACTGTTTT
>JACOWO010000155.1 GCA_016176745.1 Nitrosopumilales archaeon | reverse complement strand
TTGGTAAGACTTTTGACTGCAACATATTCTATTGCCCTATCATATTCTATGCAATAGTAAAGACATGGAATAAAAAACTCTGAGACAAGATCGTCTCTGTCGGATCTGTACTGTTCCTTTAAGGAAATGTCCCGCAGTCCCACACATAACAAATGTATTTTTCTTATTTAAATAAGAACAAAAGTCATCTAACTGATCTTTGATACGCATTCAATATATAGCGACAAAAAATCTTTGCAAATATGAACAAAACACTGATTGCCACACTAACAGCAATAGTACTGGTCCTTACATTTGCCGTAACACTTGTACCGCAAGAAAAGCAGGCAACTGCACAAGAGACAACACCGTTTCCTTCAAGGGAAAAGATAATTTCCGTTACAGGAACCGCAACAACCTCAGTTGAGCCTGATCTTTTACGAGTTCAGTTTGGAGTAGAGACACAAGAAAAGACAGCAAAAGAGGCACTAGAGGCAAACTCTAGTCAAATGACTGCAATTGTAGACGCAATAAAAAAAATAGGCATAACAGAAGATGATCTTAGCACCTCAAGTCTGAACATTTATCCTGTCTATGACAGCTATCAAGACAAGCTAACTGGCAGATACACCCAAGAGCTAATTGGATATCGTGTTTCAAACATTTTGATGGTAGAAACAGGCCAACTATCACTTGCAGCAGACATTATAGATTCTGCAGTAGCAGCAGGTGCAAATAGAGTTGATTCTGTGTACTTTACACTATCGCCAGAAAAGCAGCTTGAGATAAATGATAGTCTCATCGCACAAGCCGTCTTAAACGCAAAATCAAAGGCAGAAAAGGCACTAGCTCCACTTGATCACAAAATAATTGGCGTCAAGGCAGTTTCCTTATCTGAGTTTGGAATGTCGCCTCCAATTCCATATTATGATGCAATGGCAAGCTATAATGAAGGTGCATCCTTCAAGGCATCAACACCAGTATTTTCATCAGATCAGGAAGTTTCTACCACAGCAAATGTAATATTTGTGATTGGTAGCAACTAACTCTTTTTTATTTTTAATTCGAAATTAGTAATCAATTTTTTTAATTCTTACTTGGCTTCCCTTTGATTCAAGGAAATGTCCTAGAAAATTCTTTAACTGTTCTGCTATTCTATACCCTAACGCACCTTCTAGCATGCCTGACTTTTCGATTATATCTGACATGTTTGAGCTTATCTGAAGATTAAAAAAAGTCCATCCAGCTTTTGTAAAAGGCTCACCTATCTCATATCCATCTTTTACATTACAAATATTTTCAAGATCCATCATAGCCTTTTTTACTAGCTCGATCTCTTCGTCATATTTTCTTGTACTTAGCTCAAATAATGGCTTCATCTTTGATACATGAGCATTAGCTACATTATAATCTAGTTCATCAACATCTGAATTTTTCAACTTTGATCTCACTTGATCACAAAAATTATTATGAAAACTATAGTTTACGATCTAAACTTTTTGATATCTGTATTATTAATCAAATATTTGACAAATTACATTACATTGCAAATATGTCTGATTAATATTAGCCATAACGGGTGTGGAAGATTGAGATGATTAATTTCTACAAATACCTAAAATGTCCTGCCTGCCAAGAATCAGGGTTGTACTGTAAAAAGCACAAGAATGAAGTAGAAAAAATATTGTCAGAAAATGAGCTAAGCATACATGGAAATTCTTGACGAGAAGGTTCACCTGTGGCTTGAAAGCGCGAGGTTTGTAAAAGCCAAGTCTGGTGTGTATGTTCTTTATGATAAAAAGCTAAACGTAATTTACATTGGAGAAAGCCAAAACCTTCAGAATGAATTTGCAAACTATGTTGACACAAACTTTGAGAATAATGTTTGTAAACAAAAAACTCACGCTTATCAAAGAACGTTTATGACAGATCCACAAGAAAAAAAAATCCAGCTCTTAGATGAATACAAGAAAAAGTATGGAAATGTCCCTTGCTGTAATCTTGACATTGATTCAATAATTGTCACTTAAGTACTGCTTTCTGTCAAGACTAGATAAAAAATTCTTTAGATGTAAAACAAGAGTTGTTTTGGTTTTTTAGCACAATTAATGGCTATGTCCACAACCACAGGAATCATGTTCTGAGTGAGTTTCTTGTTCCTTACCAGCACATCTAGAACATTTGTTTGAGCCAGTAGGAGAAAAGAACCCAATCCCACATACTACACATTTCATACTTGTCATACATGGATTCACTTGTACCGGTATTTATCTGGTCTGATTATGATTATCTAAACAACTTCTAACTATATCCACATCAATAAAGTGCTCCCGCCGGGATTTGAACCCGGGATCACTGCCTTGAGAGGGCAGTATGCTTAGCCGGACTACACCACAGGAGCTCAAGGTAAATGCCA
>JACOWO010000154.1 GCA_016176745.1 Nitrosopumilales archaeon | reverse complement strand
TTTCCCCATGATATTGCCTCATCAACTAGTGCACCACTTGAACTTCCATCAAATTCTTGTGCAGTTGTTATGTATACTGCATAGTCCAAACCATCTCTATATTGATTCCACCAAAGCGTATGATGTTTTGGTACACCACCACCAATCATTAGTGCACCTGATTTTTTTGCCTTAAAGATAAGACCAGACAAAAGATCTGCGTCTGCAGTGAGATTTAGTTTAAAATCATGATGTTTTTGTGTAAAAAGCCATATCTGACTTCCAACAGCACCATCCATTATACCAGGAACAATAACAGGAATTTCATTTTTGTATGCCCAATACAATAACGAATTTTTGCCCATATGGCGACCTATCATTTTTGTAATATCAGCAGTTGACATCTCTTTGTTTCCTGCCTTGTACTCTTCTTCCAAAAAGGCCTGCATATTTTCCTCAATTATTGGACCATAGCTCTGCATTGGCACAAGCACGTTGCCTAGTCTGTGTATGTGTTGATCAGCAAGCTGTTTGTCATCTAGTGCAAAATCACCTTCCTTGTAATTTGAGAAATATCTTGCAATGTCATGATCAAGTGAACCACAAGTTGTGATAACAACATCAAACCACCTGTTTTTTATCATGTCTTTGATTACACCACGAAGACCAGTTGAGATAATTGCGGCAATAAATGATAGAAATTTCAGACATTTTTTATCAGGAATCATTGTTGTTAGAATGTCTAACCCTTCGGCAAGGTTTCTTGCCTCAAAGCCACCAGATTTTGACATTTGTTCAAATATTTCTTCAATGTCAGATTCTTTTTTTATTGAAATGTCTTTTACATCTCGTCCTGCTTTGATCATGCGATAGAGACTCGAATTCGGTTATAAAACTCTGCCTTAATCCATAGTTATTTTTAGAAATAACAACAATCCTGCCAGTTCTGCGATACCTACTCCCAACATGTAAGGAAATATTTCTGGTGAAAAAATATGCTGCATTGAAAAATATGCATAAGAACCAATAACATTGTGCAAAAACAACATAGCTGCAACGACTATCAAGCCTAATGGTAGACGCGCCTTTGTTTTTGAATACATTTTGCCAAATATGCACATCAGTATTCCAAGTACTATCATGTTTGCAATTGAAACACCTGATAAAACTGCAGAAGTGAATTCCATTTAGTTAATCGCGCTCCAATAACGCTTATTTACTTTTTTCCAATTTTGTAACAATTTCTTCAAATGACTCCATATTTACTTCTAAAAATGTCGAGACAAAATAGGTAATTCCATATTTTTCACCTATCTTTGTTATGATGTTATTTTTTTCCAATACGTTAACATGATGCTGTATTGCCTTATAGTCAAGTCCTAAATCTTTTGCGAGTTGATTTGCGTTAAGAGGTTTTTCTCGAATTGTTTTCACTATTCGTAGTCTATTCAGACCGCCCCTAGAACCAGCAAATAAAAACCAGAAAAGACGTTTAACGTGAGGATCATTTGCCATACTTTTACATATTCTCTCTTGTTATGTTCACTAAAAGGTATTTGTGGTGAAAATCATTTAGATAACAACAATACGCATACAATTTTTCGTAAAGGTAAAAAGAGACAAACACATCTTTAGTTTGATAGAAAATGATGGCATTAAATTATGCATATCCGCTTTACAGACCTCCTTCTGAAGCAAATTCGTTAATATTTCAAGTGACGCTTGGATGTTCATTCAACGAGTGTTCATTTTGTGATATGTACAGAAACAAGGAATATGTTGAAAGGTCATGGGATGAGGTCAAATCTGAAATTGACATCATGGCAAAACAGTTGCCAGATACAAAAAGAATTTTCCTTGCAGATGGGGATGCGCTTAATCTTCAAACCAATTATATGATAAAGATTGTAGAATACCTCTACAAGAATTTTCCAACTCTAGAACGAGTGTCATGTTATGCAATGCCTATGAATTTACTTAAAAAATCTCCAGAAGAGCTGAAAAAAATGAATGAGTCTGGACTACAAATGCTTTATTTGGGAATAGAAAGTGGTTCTGATATAATTTTAAAAAAAGTTACAAAAGGTGCAACATCTCAGACAATAATTAGAGCTTGTAAAAAAGCAATGGATGCAGGTTACATTCTCTCTTGTATGGTAATATTGGGATTAGGAGGAAGAACATATTCAAAAGAGCACTCAAAGTCTACAGCTGAAATAATTAATGCGATTACACCTCATTATGTTGGAGCACTGACACTTTATTTAGAAAATGGCATAAAAGATGAATTTCTTACAAAGTTCAAAGAACCGTTTATTCCGGTTTCTGATAATGAAGCATTAGAAGAGCTTGAAGATCTAATAAGCAGAATAAATGTGACAAATGAAATTATTTTTAGAGCAAATCATGGTTCAAATGCTTATAC
>JACOWO010000130.1 GCA_016176745.1 Nitrosopumilales archaeon | reverse complement strand
TCTCAAATGATCCAAAATTCTGCGTCGTGATCTCATAATCGTATAGCCTTGCCTCAAACTTTTTTTCCTGCTTTTTTGCCTCGCCGTTGAGCCATTCTATTACCTTTTCTCCATATCCGCGCTCAACTCCAAAAGTTTCTGATTCTGCCACAAATATGGTTAATATCATACATGAATATAGCTTTTCAAAAAAATTTTAGGAAAAATTTGAATTTTATTCTAAGACTAAAATATGGACTGCAGTCAGTTTTGGTGTTGATTATAATAGATTGCCGCGATGTTGAGGCCATAAAAAATGAGCTTGTAGTGTATGTATCAGACCAGGTAGGAGTCGTCCCTTCATTAAAGCTTCATGAATTTGTCTTATCCCCAATCAATGAAAATGAAACAATAGATCAAAACAAGGTAATAGCATCAATTAAAGAATTCTTGGATTCTATTGGTGAATCACGAAACTTTGTCGTAATATCAAGGGGAAACACGATATCAATAACATCTGTTTCAGGAAAACCAATAGAGCGAACTCCAAAACCGACAGGTCAAATGTTTTCATGTGCACACTGCGGGCATGTTACGCCATATGAGGTAGTGCATAATATGCATGTGAGGATTCATTACCTATAAGCAAAATTGTTTTTAATACCACATTCTAATTTATAGCATGGACAAATTCACAAAAAATACATCAAAGATTTATTGCGAAAAATGCGACACCGTATTTGATTCAAAGAAAAAATTTGATGAACACCAACACAACTCGCAAGTGAGTGGTGAATCATGTCCTCTTGATTCTGCAGTACAAAAATTTGCAAATATATTTAGACGAAAAAAATAACACAAGACCATACTAAGTATTTAAGAGTGTAATCAATTCATTGCTTTAGAATGGTACAAACACTAAAGCTGGTTTTTTCAAATCACAAATATCTTGTCATAGCTGTAATAATATCGATTGGGCTGTTTGTTCCGCTTTCAATTGTCTCAGAGTATATTTTTCTAAAACCATATCTTGTCATGGATGTCCCATCAGACAGAATACTTGGATTTTCCTTGATAGTTGCAGTATCTGTCTTGTCTGGCATTGTAATTACAATGAATGTGTATAGAATCAAGATACTAGGAAACCAGGCAAGAAAAATGGGCGGCGGCTTGTTTGGCTCTATTGTTGGTGCCTCAGCAGGCGCATGCAGCTGCGGACCAATAGGTTTTGCAATAATCTCAACATTTGGTACTATAGGGGGAATCGCAACTGCGTTTTTATCAAATTATGAAATACCGCTACGACTTGGTGCGTTAGCTATTCTGGGTTATACCTATTACACTACAACAAAATCGCTTTCATTTGAATGTAAAATTAAGAGCTAGATTTGTTTAAATGAATTTTGAGGAATGTCAAGCTCGCCAAACATTTGCGGATGAATTATTTTTGCTAAAATCTCAAGACCTGTTATTGTTCTAATGCTTGGCTTGCTAAAATACGAGTTTGCATCTACGGCGTAAACGTTGTTTGACTTTACAGCATCTAATTTTTTCCACTGATCGTTATTTCCAAGAACATTTTTGTATTCTGAAATGGTTCGGGCTGTATCAAAACCACACGGCATCATGATGATTATCTCGGGGTTTGCTTTTTCAACTTCCTCAAATGCCATTCTTCTTGACTTTTCACCCTTTATGCTAATCATATTTTTTCCTCCTGCAATCTCTACCATTTCTGGAATCCAATGACCTGAAGTAAAAAATGGTTCAACCCACTCTATGCATAAAACTCGTGGCCTTTTTTCAAATTTCTTGGATTTGATGTACTCTATTCTTTTTTCAAGTGATTTGCGCAAGACTATGCCTTGCTCTTCTCTTCCAACCTTTTTTGCAAGCTCATCAATACTAGAAAGAATACCTTGTAGATCACTTGGGTTTAACGTGTGGACTTCAGGTTTTTTATCAAGAATACTTAGTGCCTTGTTTACCTGATTGGTATATGCAGAGCACACTTCGCAAATTTCCTGAGATACTATAAGATCAGGCATTGCCTTTACGAGATTTTTTTCATCAAGCATGAAAATATCTTGGCCATTTCGCATCAGCTCTATGATTTTATCATCAATTTCTTTGCTGTTGAGAACATCTGGATTCAAAACTGATGTTATCACGCGAGGCTTTGACTTTGCGTCTTCTGGATATAGGCACTCATGAGTTACGCCAAAAATTCTGTCTTTTACCCCAAGCTCATAAAGTAGCTCTGTCGCACTGGGAAGAAAAGACACTATTCTTTCAATTGTCATACTTTTCATTATTGTTTTTCGATTTTAAACATCTCGTATTGACACACAGTCAATCTTTGTTTTCAGTCAAGTTAATAGAAAATGAATCCCTTATCATCTCATGACTCGTACTGCGCGTGAAATCCGTGAATCAATAGAATCAAACTGGAAAGAGTATCTGTCAAGATATGCAAATCTGTTTTCTTCTAATGCGGTAAGCGGTTCTAGTCCCCCATCTGTCTTTGTAGGATCTTATAACTATCCAAAGGTATTCATCGGCCCAATGGTGCCACCAATTCATGGAGATACTAGTCTGCTTGATATTCCTGAAAAGTGGTCTGGAAAAACTCTAGAAGAAATAGTAAATTTTCGTCTAAACCTTATTCGTGGAATTAAAAAAATGTCTGTAGCTGACCCTCAGGGAAGATATATCGAGGATCTGCAGGAAGTCGCCATGTCATCGCGTCCAATTGAATCAGATATTGAATTTCACAAAAACACGATTCCTGTGACCTCAATTGACGGTGAGAGTGCGCCGTTTGGACCAATTGGTGAGATAAAAAATTCCAAGTTTTCTAGCTCGTCTTCTGATAGATTTATCCAAAAGGCTTACTATGACAGAGACCTCAAGGCAGAAGATGCAGTACTTGCACTATACAATCGTGGAATCGAGATTTCAAAAATCCAAAAATGCTTCAGCATTGGGATGTTTGGAAAAAAACGAAAACTTGTGCCAACACGATGGAGCATTACGGCAACTGATGACATTATCTCAAAATCACTTGTCTCAGAGATTCTTGATTTTTCGCTAACAGACGCTTGCCAAGTATTTTGTTTTGAGCATCTTGACAACCTGTACTCTGTGGTAATTTTTCCGCACAGATGGATGTTTGAAATGCAAGAGGCATGGCATGACGGTGATGCGGTTGGGTTTGGCAATGACTTTGAAGATGCGCGGGGAATTGATCACCCGCCAGCCATTGCAGGTGCCTATTTTGCAGCAAAACTGGCTATTGCCGAATATTTTGTAAAAAATCAGACACAAGGCGCAGTCTTGGTATTGCGCGAAATAAGGCCAGAATATGCAGTTCCAGTTGGCGTGTGGCAGGTTAGAGAAGGTGTGCGAGCTACAATGAAACAAAAACCATATGTTGCATCAAGTTTTGACGATGCGATTGATTTTGCATGCAAAAACATGAGCATTAGCAAAACCGAGTGGCTCTCAAAAGGAAACATGCTAAAGCTGATCAAGCAAAAAACAATTGCAGACTTTTTCTGAGTGGAATATATATTTCCCACATAAATTCGAGTAGATTAATGCAAAACAAAAGCGTGATATTTGCAATTTTAATTATTGCTAGTCCAATACTTTTTGCTCTAGCTGTATTTCCTGACACATTTAGCCTGAGCTGGAATCAGGGGAGGGGGGGATTTCTTTTTGCATTGGCATTTATTGTAGCAGAACTTTTTGGCATAAAACTACAAGTTTCAAAAAAACGGCTTCTATCTGTAATTCCACTTGCAGCAGCTGTCATGATTTTTCTTGCAGGCTCTGAATATGGCCTTAAAGAAAACATTGTAAATTATGGCAAAGAAATCAAGATTCCTCTGATATATTCCTGGGAATGGTTGTGGGATTTTGTTGTAATGTCTGCCTTTGTTGCTGCAACACTTTCAATCTTTTTTGGAAAGCGATGGATTAGAATTGCGCCAGCAGGTCCAATATTTCTTGGAGGAAGTGCAATCATTCTTGCACTTGATACATTTTTTCCATACGACACGCTTGGCCCTTTACAATATGTTGTTCCATATTTGATACAAGTCAATGCGTGGGTTATCAACACCTTTGACTTGGGTGTAGCTACGGCAAGGGACAACCTCATGTTTCTTCAAGGGGATCATGGCCCTTTTGCACTCCAGGTATTTTGGCCATCTGCAGGTGTGCACAGCGTAATTATCTATTCGCTAGTCATGATGGCGTTTTTACTAAAAATGAACATACAACGCAACAGAAAGATTGCATATTTTGCTCTGGGAATAGTTGGAACTATTGGCGTAAACATGATTCGAATCTTTTCACTGTCGTTGTTTGCACTAAAAATATCAACAAACGTAACAGACTTTGAAGAGTTTCACTCTGTTGCAGGCGAGATCATGTTTCTGCCGTGGCTCTTTGTTTTTCTGATGGTTGTCACAACCATTGAAACAAGGAGGCTCAAAAAACTAGAAGCGACAAAGAATCAGCAAAGCTAAAAGTAGCTTGTTATGTTACTTTGACCCTCGATCTCAGATAATTCAGACACCTTGACTCCTAGTCTTCTAACTAGCAGAGTCTGGTTTTCAAGTGCCTCTTGTAATAACTGCATTGCAGTTTTTTGCAACTCATCCAAGCTTGACGTGGGATTTTTTAGCATTTTTGACTTTGTCTTACTTGAAAGATCTGTCTGGACAAACTGTATTCCAACTGATTTGAACATCCTGTTCTCCTCAATTATTATGGAATGAAGCTCCTTGCAAAGCTCAATTAGGCTTTTGAAAAGAAAATCATAATCCTTGGAGTCCTGAGTCAGGGTCACTATCTTGCTGTACTGTATAGTTGGCTGCCCTTCTGTTACAGACTCGTCATCAATCCCTCTTGCAGCATTGTAAATGTAAGTCCCAATTTTTCTTCCAAACATTTTGTTTAAGGTAAAGACATCTAGTTTTTTTAGCTGTGAAATTGTTTCAAACTTTTCTTCGCCAAACCTCTCCTCGGTTTTTTTGCCAATGCCAGGTATTTCTCTAATTTTTAACGGATCTAGAAATTTTTCTACACTCTCAGGTGTTACAACTGTCAATCCATCAGGCTTTTTGTAGCTTGATGCAATCTTTGAGACAAGCTTGTTTGGTGATGCCCCTATAGAACAGCTTAGCCTTACCTTTTCTCGTATGGCATTTTTTATCTGCTGTGCAACATGGCTTGCTACAGCAAAATCGCCGTTTGTTCGCTTTGTTACATCCAAGTAAGCCTCGTCTTTTCCTACATACTCAAAAACATCAGCAAAGCTTTTGATAATTTCCATTGCCTTTACAGAAATCTCTGAATAGTAATCAAAATCGGCAGGTAGAAACACCGCATCTTTTATTGACTCTAACCTTTTTTTTGCAAATACTATGGGCATTCCTGACTTTACGCCATACTTTCTTGCCTCATAATTTGCAGTGGCAATAGCACCACTGTCTCCTCCCCTATCTGAAAATATGCAGACCGCAACTGGCTTTGTCTTTAGATGTGGCGATTTTATTTCCTCACACTGTGCAAAAAAGTAGTCAAAATCAACATGCAAAATGACTCTATGCATTGCTTTTGAATGGCATGGAATCCATATTATGATATCGTGATAATCTAAATATTATTTTGATTTATGGTTATTGTGATAAACCCTGTATCTATTGAAAAAGATGGCATAAAGATTCGTCCTGAACACATGGAAAAAGAAAAGCTATACCACTGCATTTTCAACAACAAGGTTTTGGTTTTTTATAAAGACGAGCAGGATCTTTTGAATTGTTATGAAATCGAAGAAGCAGAGCTGGTTGAAAAGATAAAAACTTGCAATAATGACGAGGTAGAAAAGTTATTTGAAGAATACATTGAGCAAAAAAAGCTTAAACATTAAATAAACACAAAGCTCATTCTAGTCAGCACATCATGAGCGGAAAAAAATCCAGAGATGCAGACGAAATTTTCTCTCAGTTTGAAAAACACAAGGAAGAAAGTGTAAAGCCAGAAGAAAAAGTTCAAGAACCTGCACCAGAACCCCAACCAGAGCCTAGCATTGTACAAGAAGAGCCAGTCACACCTTCTGAAGAACCTGATGAACCGCAACCAAGTCAAGAGCCTGAAATTGTTGCTGACGAAGAAGCGGTAGTAAAGACTAGAAATGTAATTTTTGTTGGAATAAAACCAATAATGACTTATGTTACTGCAACACTAACACAGCTTGCAAGCTCACCAACAGTTACAATCAAGGCTAGAGGAAAACGCATCACACAAGCAGTTGATGTCTCACAGATGATTGTCAAAAGAATGGACTCTGTCGGCTACAAGGTAACAGGTGTTCGCATATCTTCAGACTCGTTATTATCACAAGATGGAAAGACGCGAAACGTCTCAACAATAGAAGTCGATGTTACAAAAGTCGATAGTTAAAAGGCATCAAGCAAGAATGTTATTCCAAAATATATCATAAATCCACTAATCGCGATAAACAAAAACCTATAGTTTCGCTGAGATAGAAATTTCGAGCTTTTTGATGAAAGATACGAAGTGGATGCAAGCCATGCAAAGTCCATCCAAATATGTAATGCAAATAAAATCAGCAATCCGGCAAGCGACCATAGCACAATAGAATCAGAAATTAGCTTGAATCCAACAGTAAACCACCAGATTATAAAAAATGGATTTAACGCACTAAACAAAATGCCTGAAAGAAATGGTCCATACTTTGTTTTGATTTTACTATTTGTGTCGTGACCAAAAACTGATTTTAACTGTAATCCGGCAAAACCAAAAAGCCCAAGCGCTCCTACAATTGCTATAACAAT
This sequence comes from Nitrosopumilales archaeon, assembly GCA_016176745.1. GTDB lineage: Archaea > Thermoproteota > Nitrososphaeria > Nitrososphaerales > Nitrosopumilaceae > VHBM01. Next base: position 3,033 of record JACOWO010000130.1, on the reverse strand, counting down.
TCTAAATTGTGGAGCAGATTCTAGTGAGACTATCCCAATTCCAAGCAGAATGATTAATGGCAGCTCGACAACAGTGTGGCCAAAAGACATTTTCAGGCCACCTTTTACGCCTTCTTTTAGGCCATAGAAAACATTTGCAGCAAATAGCGGCCCTGGAGACATGACTCCAGAAGAAGAAATAATTATTACAGTAGCTGCAAATCCGAGTAGCTGTTCCATTTAGTATTAACTAGAAACCAAAACCTATCCATACATAGTATCGACCATTCTGCTTGCCTGTTTTTCAGCTTCTTTGATATATTCTTCAGCAAGCTCTGCCTCTTTTTGTAGCATTGGTATATCACAAGAGACACCCGGTACAAGCTTTGACATTGTAAGGCACAACTGCGTACTTGCTTTGAAATTTGGTTTTGTCTCATCAGAGTTATACAAGAGCACAACAACGTTTTGATTATTTATCATGCCTTGATTCAGCAATGCACCAGGAATGCCTGGAATTGTACCATACTGCAAAACCTGAATTTTTGCTTTTTCAACTATTTCCTTTGCAGCGTTGTTACTCACAGCTGCAATCACTTGATCATTTACGGTGGGTGTGTTTACAGGAGCGCTACTTAGAACAAATGAACACTTGTGTTTTTTTGCCCAGCTTAGCATAATTCTTGCAATAGTTTTGTGTAGTGAGTAATGCAATGTAAGATAGGAAGAAAATATTGCAGTCTTTAGATCATTGTTTACAAATATCCTTGTGGGATAATTTGGAACGCCATTTTTTATTATTGTCACTGGAGGAAAACTGTTAGAGTCGATAATTCCTACCATTTCAAACTGCGAAGTGTGAATCATTGATTCTGTAGCTATGGCCTGTGTTACTCCGATAGAAGGAAAACCATCAATCAGATAGCCACCTTCTATATCAATCGGCTTTATCTCTTTGACAAAAATACGCGGATTAAAGCTCATCAAAATCTAGTGTCTTTTGTTACTGATATAATTTTGTCCTTTTTGTAATACAGTTGTGCATGATTCATTTTCTACATACAAGATATGTAGGAAAATTTAAAACGAGTGTAAAAAACAAAAGGTTGCTATGGGTGGCAAGATAAAAGTCGCACTCGTTGGAATAGGAAACTGTTTTGCAGGTTTGATTCAAGGAATTGAATACTATAAGAAAAACCCGTCACAGCAAGTTACTGGTATAATACATGAGAAACTAAGCAATTACACTATTCATGATATTGATTTTGTTGCAGGCTTTGATGTAGGTGACAATAAAGTTGGTAAATCAATCAACGAGGCAATTTATGAGTATCCAAACATGGTAAACTGGATTCCAAAAAATGAGATGCCAAAAACAAACGCCAAAGTTTACGAAAGTCCAATCTTGGATGGTGTAGGTATCTGGGTGGAAAACAGAGTCAAGCCACTAAAGTCACACAAAACAGACGCACAGTTAGCTCAAGACGCAAAAAAAGTAATCGAAGACACTGGAGCAGAAGTCATAGTATCATATCTTCCTGTAGGATCAGAAAAAGCCACTCAATTTTGGGCAGAAATTTGTCTAAACACAAACACCGCATTTGTAAATTGTATCCCATCTTTTATTGCATCAGATGAAGCATGGGCTAAAAGATTTGAAAAAAATAACATACCTGTAATTGGTGATGACATAAAGGGACAGGTTGGTGCAACAATAGTACACCGAACTCTTGCACGACTCTGCAATGACCGCGGCACAAAAATTGAAAAAACATATCAAATCAACGTAGGAGGAAATACTGACTTTTTGAACATGAAAGAGCAAGAACGACTAGTAAGCAAAAGAATATCAAAAACAGAAAGCGTGCAAAGCCAGCTCGATACAAGACTTGATGATGATCAAATCTATGTTGGACCTTCTGACTTTATTCCATTTTTGGGAAACACAAAGCTGATGTTTATGAGAATTGAAGGAAGGCAATGGGCAAATATCCCATATAACATGGAAGTCAGGCTTGAAGTCGATGATAAGGCAAACTCTGCAGGCATAGTAGTTGACGCAGTTAGGCTTGCAAAAATTGCCCTTGATCGAAAAATAGGTGGCTCTATTATTCCAGCAAGTGCATATTTGATGAAGCACCCATTAAAACAAATGAGCGATCCTGAAGCAAAAATAGCATGTGAAAGATTCGTCAGAGGCGAATCCTAGGAAAATTTCTGAGCATCCAAATATCTGATATTTCGACTTTTTTTGTATTTTGCAAGATTGAAATTACATATGGCAAAGCATTGGCCTTTTGGCGCTGACTCTATTTTTGGAATCATCACGCCATTTTTTTCGTAAAGATCAACAACAACGCTTTTGCCACCAAATCTTCTATTTTCTACATTTGCAGCAAGTATAGGCACGCGGTTTTCAAGTGCGCGTACCTGCACATAAAGATGCCAGGGCTTCAAGCCATGCCTGACAATCCTACTTGGCGAAAATAATACCTCCGCACCTTTTTTTACAAGCGATTTTGCAACATCGGCAAAAACCATGTCATAGCAAATGATTAGACCAAACCTGCACTTTGTTTTAAAAACTATAGTCTTTGTTCCATGCTTTACATTTTTCTTCTCATAGCCAAAAGGATGGATTTTTTCTTGTTTGCCTATTATCTCGCCTGTAGGTCCAATAACAGGAACAGAAATTACATAGCCGTTTGATTTTTTTTCATAAAATGCTCCCGGAATTATAGTCAACGAATAATTTTTTGCTATGGCCTTGAATTTGGCAAATTCATAATCAAAGTCTGATATGACGTTTTGCTTTAACCATTGCTCAGGAAGACAGACAACGTCTGCCTCTTTTTTTCCAAGCATCTCAAGCAAGCGAGAGACTGTATTTTTTGCATGCTCGTCAGTAGGATATGATGTTGTTTGAATTATTCCTAACTTGATCAACTTGTATGCTCAAAAATCGTGATCTATTATGTTTGTTAGCATAGTCAACTAAACTTGTTAGTATCCGATTATTCTTGCATTTTAAAAAAAGTCAATATTGGTTCACAT
>JACOWO010000191.1 GCA_016176745.1 Nitrosopumilales archaeon | reverse complement strand
GGCAAAAGATGGCCATACAATGCACTTTGATGTCATTACAGATGTCAAAGATCATGACAAGGCAATCGAGTATGCAAAAAAGTGGCTAAAGTCAGTTGGTGAAGGAACCGCACAAGTAACAACAGAGGAATGTCAGTTTTGCCATTCACAGGGAGCTCCTGAACCAATATCTGATGCAATCAAGAAAGATGGATTCTTCATCCAAAAGATGGAAGGCTGTCCATAACCTTATTTGTGAAAATACAAACTTTTTTTATTCTTTTTTTATCATTATAATGTATGAGTGCACCATCCTATGCAAAGTTAACAGTTGAAGGAGCCAAAAAAACAAGGTGGATTTGTGGCTGTTTTGTAACAGTGGATGACTTTTTCAAGTTCTGTCCTGAGCACAATGACGCATTAAAGCGAGCAATAGAGTCTCAGATAGATGAGCTTGATATGACTATAGTTGTAGACGACAAAAAATCATAGTACGAGAATAGCAACAAAGGCAGAAACAAACACTATGGCAACGGTATTAAGCAATTTTATTACAGTATTCAAGGCAGGGCCTGCAGTATCCTTGTAAGGATCGCCAATTACGTCTCCAACTACTGCTACTTTGTGTTCTTCTGTTCCTCTTGCCCCCCTCATTTCAATTAGCTTCTTTGCATTATCCCATGCGCCTCCAGTGTTGGCAAGATGATATGCTAAAAATATTCCAGTAACTACAGCGCCAACTAAAAGGCCGGCTACTGCGGTAGGGCCAAGTATGATTCCAAGAACTATTGGTGCAGAAATGGCTATGCTTGCTGATTTCCACAGTTCTTTAAGTGAGGCAACTGTTGCAATATCTACACATCTTGCATAATCTGGTTTTGATTTGCCTGTAAGTATTTCAGGATCGCTTTTGAACTGCCTTCTAACCTCATCAACCATTTTTGATGCGGCTCTTGAAACTCCGTTTATTAGCTGACCCGTTATAATGAATGGGATGAGTCCACCTACTAGTAGGCCAATTATTACAGTGGGATTTGTAAGACTATAATCAAAAACTTGATGAAACACGTCACTTGCTTCATACTGGAAAGCTTGTATCATAGCTAATGCTGCAAGGCCGGCGCTAGCAATGGCAAAACCTTTTGTAATTGCCTTTGTGGTGTTCCCAACAGCATCAATCTCATCAGTTACTTTACGATTTTCTTCACCCATTCTAGTCATCTCTACTATGCCACCAGCATTATCTGAAATTGGGCCAAATGCGTCAATGCTTAGTACAATTCCTGCAAGACTCAACATTGCCATTGCAGTCAATGATGTACCAAATATTCCATAAAGTAGTGCTTGCGAAGGATCTGGTGCAGCTGACGAGGATATTGCAAAAATCATAAATGGACCAGTTGATTGCATACCTTTTATGATTCCCATCAATGTTAGTGATGCATAACCCCACTTTGCTGATTCAGCAATTTCTTTTACAGGCTTGTATTTGTAATTTGTATAAAAATCTGTAATTTTTTGAATTACTGGAACAAGTATTACACCAACAACAGTTGATTCAAATAATGCATATGCAATAGCAGTTTGACCTAAAAACAGATAGGTGAATACAAAGTTTAATGCAATAGCAGTTGCTGCAGTAACATAAAATGCAATGTTAAGGGGCTTCATTACATCTGAAGTTTTTCTAGAACCTACAGTTACAGTACCTATTATAGAAGCAATCATGCCGGATGTACCGACAAGTATTGGATAGAGAATATTTTCTGGAACACCAATAAGTGCGGCAATCAGAATTGAGGCAAGCATTGTAACAATATATGACTCGTAGACATCAGAGCCCATCCCTGCTGCATCACCTACATTGTCACCAACATTATCAGCTATTGTAGCGGGATTTCTAGGATCGTCTTCAGGTATGTTAGCTTCAACCTTTCCAACCAAATCAGCTCCCATATCAGCTGCCTTTGTGAATATACCGCCACCAATCCTAATGAAAAGCGCAATCAAACTTGCTCCAATTCCTACTCCAGCAATTGTGATTGGGTCAGGGAAAGCAAAATACAGCAACGTCATTGCAAGCAGTGCCATCGCCGGAACAGCAAGACCCACTGTTGCACCACCTCTAAATGCTAATGCAAATGTTTTTCCTAATCCGTTTCCTGTTGATTGTGCGGCCCTTACTGCCGCTTTTACTGTGATCTTTAATGAAATAAGTCCTGCAATTGCTGACAGTGCTGCGCCAACTGCAAAAGCAATTCCGTTTGAAAATCCTATAAAGTATCCAATAATTACAGAAAGGCCGATTGCTATTGGAATGATTATTTTCATCTCTCGTCTAAGAAACGCAGATGCCCCCACACGTACTGCATTTGAGATTTCCATCATCTCTTTTGTTCCTGCATTTTGTTTTGAAACCCAGGCGGCAAAACCAGCTGCAACAATAAAAGAAGCAATGGCAGCTCCTATAGGTAGAAGCTCTTGTATTTCCATTTTATACAAGCACGCCTATTCGCGGGAAATATAAATCATTGAGAAAAAATTATCAAAAAGTTTTCATTTTCGTTTTTGATATGGAGTAAAGGTTTTACCACCCAATCCTCTTCTTACAAGCTTGTTGAATCTTTTTCCGTGACTAATATATGGAAACCTCATGTGGATCAGTTCATGTACAATTGTGTTTTCCAATGTTTTTTCGTCAGGTATTTTTCTTACATTTATGAAGACAAGATTGTGTTGTAAATATGATACGCCATAATACTTGTGTGCTGAGGTTCTTCTGCCAGTAGTAATTTCTTTTGGCATTTCTAAAACTTCTCTAGTTGTAAGAAGAACTTGCGGTTCAGGAATAGAAAATCGGCTTGAGTAAATCCCGACCTTTTCTAAAATTCGTAGTTTAAGATCAGGATCAATCTTCATGGTTTTTTGTTCTAAAGTTCTAGTTTATGTTCAAATGTCAATTCTTGTCCTTAGTTTTGTTTATTTTGGTTCTTTCAAATTTGGTTTAGTAGGGTCAGAGTTTTTAGTAGTGTAATCATTTATCATACAGCCACCGTCTCATCATACCCCATCAAATCATTGAATCAAGTATCTTTTGTGCTTTATCTCTAATTTCTGTATCAATTTTTACTATAACAAGTCCTTCATTTGGCTGGCCATACATTACAACGGAGTTAGGTGGAGCAAAAATACACACTGGAATTACAAGCAGATCCTCTTCACCATCAACAGTAATTCTAACTGGAGATTTTGAATTAAAACCGTTTTTTATTGTAGTAATGCATTCTTTGTTAATTTCACCAGCAGGGTTTCTACAAGATAATGTAGTGTTTACGCCTTTAATTGAAAGTGATTTTCTTTCTTTTCTTTTTTCTTGATTATCTATTATTTGAAGAGATGGAACTATGCCTAAATTTATCATGTTTTCTGTTGTGGCATCGCCAACTGTAATGAGGAATGTTTTCTCTGAAAGATGTTTTTGAATATTGTTTCTATTTACCTGTTGGCTTGGTAATAAAATACCAAACGGTATTTTGAGTTGCTTGCGAAGATTTTCTGGAAGGCGCACAACAATTCTAAAACTTAACTTGTCGGAACAGGTTCTGCAGCCTCTGCTTGCATTTCTTCTCTAAGTTTTGCAGCAAGTATACTACATTGTGCGGCTATATTTTTTGCAGATTTTCTAAAAGCCTCAGCACTTGGAGAATTTGGATTTGTTAACATGATTGGTTTTCCCGTGTCAGAGCCTGCCATGATTCCTGAATTTAGTGGAACCTCGCCAACAAATGGTATGCTGAATTTTTCACTGATTTTTTTTGCTCCACCCTCACCAAAAATGTAATGCTTTTCATTACA
>JACOWO010000129.1 GCA_016176745.1 Nitrosopumilales archaeon | reverse complement strand
GTTTTCTTCCCCTACAGGAAAAAACTGGCCATCGATCTTTTTTGTTGTCAATGTTAACATTGAAAATCCTGCAATCTTGAATAAGATCATTTGAGCCTTGCTTGCTCTTTCTTTTCCAATCTTTACTGCCTGAAAATATTGCATGCTATGTTAGTTTATCTCCTATAGGCATTTTACATATTAACATTTATGATCCCTGTTATACAATCTTACCATTGAATCCAAAAATTTTTGTTGGAGCAGCCGTTGCTGTCTTTGCTGTAATTGTAGGGGTGATAGCATTTTCTGGCTCGTCAATAATTAGTGATGTTTCTGATACTGGAACTTTTTTCCCCTCATCTGAACAAGTTCAAAGAGATGTACTTCCACTAGAAATTGAATTAGAGGATCTTTCTATTGTTGAGGTTACAGATACAGAAGCAACTTTAGAAATTGTATTCAAAGTTAGTAATCCAAATTCCAAGTCAGTCATACTACAGCTTGTAAAATATGATATCTATGAAAGCGGTGTTAAATTAAAGACGGGACAAATAGGTGAGCGTGCAGAAGGCATGGTTACAGGCTCTAATTATTTTATAATACTAAATGAACAGCCTACAATACTTCACGATAAAATAACTATAAAAAATTCTGGTAACACACCTGAGCTTTGGTCTGCATTAATGAACAATGCCCCTCAGTGGCAGGTAAAAGGCGAGGCATTTTTCAATCTAAGCTCAATGCTAAGTGGCGGCGAAAATCAAATTACTTTTGAATTTCCTTAACTAGACCTATTGTATCATTATACTGAAAAATTATGATTATTTGTTTAAACACAAAAAAATTTGACAAAATTATATATTATTCAAAATGTTGAGGTTTGCAAATGGCAGAAGCGGGATTAGCAGCATTTGGTTCAGCAATAGGTGTAGCTGTTGCACTAGCAGTAGTCTGTTTTGCTCTCCGTGGTAAAGGACATCCTGAACCACTGGAATAAGTGCAAAATAACAAACACCCACCAACAATCTTTTTAATCAGATTTCTTTAGACCGAACAAATCTTGAATATTTATTCCACGACCCATTTTTTGTTTAAGATAACATCTTTCATAATATTGACACGAGGAACATTCTTCTGATGGTTCTAGTATAGGCACCTTTTTTTCTCCTAGTAAGTTGTTTAGAACACGAACACGTCTAATTGTCTCTTCAAACATTTTCTTTTCTTTTGCAAAAGAAAATGACACTTCTTTTCCATCTCCAGAAATATATACAATAATTCCATCAATTTTGTTAAAAATCCAAAGACATGCATTTAGGTATAATACATCAGAAGAAAATGGTATCTCAGGTGGAGAAGTAGCAGATCTAAAAATCATAACTACATCATCAACTATAATATCAGCTTGTCCTTTGAGTTTGATATCGTCGATTGCATATTCTCCAAGTTTTGATCCATATTGCATTTTTCTAAGCAGACCACTAACCAAATTACTAAAACTAGTTCTTTCTGGTTCTACAGGATCAGTTCTATCATAATAAGAACGTCTTAGACATCTGACTGCTTCATGAAGATGTATGGTTTTAGTGTCATTAGTATCAATTTGCGGTTCAGTTTCTTTACTTATAGAATCTATAGTATTTTTGATAACTTGCTTATAGTTTCTGTCACCTAACATAAAATTTCAACATCCATTGGTATATTATAGATTATGAAATAATTTTCAAAAGCCACTTTGAGATTCTGCCTGAAAAAGCCAATGTAACAAAATGCATACTAAATCCAAGTACTGCCCCCACGATCAAGTTTCCAGTGAAATAATAAATTCCAATAAAAATACCAAGAGCGGGCAGGGCAAAAATCATAGCAAGAAAAGTGCTTATCCAAATCGTTTTATTCAAAATTTTTGTATCTATCTCAGGTTTTGTAATTTTTGAAGCACCGTCAGCATATTCTGTATTTTTGATTCTTGTTACAAGTTCATCTAAATCTCGGGATTCTGCTAATGTCTGAAGAACAATTTTTGGTAATAGTCCCCCTCTTTGGCTGTATGATTTTACAGACGCGTAGACCTTCTGTGCACTGGTAGAACCCATAAAAAGCTCATTTTTAATGATGATTTTAATGTTTGGCAGATTTAGCTGATCACTTGAACAAAATTAAGGACTTTTTCTTTTTCTAATTTTGATAATCTTGTAAACCCTTCAAGAGTTTCTCTTTGAATCGCAAGTGATTCATCACTTATTTTTTTCAAGTTAGCAAGATTAAAGGGCAGTATATTTTCTAATTTCCTAGTACAATAGGCTTTAACATATCTTTCAAAAAGTGAAAATACAAAGCGTGGCGCAATCTTAGTTAATTTTAGGATAGTATTTTGAAATTCGTGATCCGATTTAGACATGGAAAAAAACTGCGTTAAAAGCTGTTCCTTATTATTAATTTCCTTTAGTGAAAGTGCAACAAGTAAGCCGCTTTGGGTTAATCGATAATGAGGTATTCCAACTTCTTGTAATGCTTTTGGTCCTCGCTTAAGAGGCAATCTTCCAGCTTCTTCCGCTATTCCTAAAGGAAGTAAAACTTCATTTAGATCATGAAAAATTCCAGAATAGATATTCTTCCATGCTATACCATTTTCTTCTGCTATTTTTTGAGAAATTGCGGTTCGTGTTCTGAGAGAAGGGCTTGATTCTGTGGCTAATCGAACTATTATGGCTCGTTGTCTTAATGCCTCTCCCGTTAATTCATTTTTTGTTTTAAATGTGTCAAAAATAGATAATTTTGGATTTATTCGCAAGTCCTGCCTCCTCTATCCATAAAGCATTCATGATTTAATTTCATCATTTTATGATATTATCATTAAAACAACAAGTATAATAATTTACATTTTTGGTAGTTTACACATATTAAGCCTTAAATAATTTCAATTTTGCTCATCATTAATGAATTCTAGAAACCGCAAGTATGCTCTTTTACTTATCACAGCGATAACAATTACTTCAGCTGGAGCACTCTCGCAGGCTTTTGCACAGTCAGTCGACGATGGAATGGATGGCTATGTGAAAGGAACATCAGGAATCTACACAGGCAACACACATGAATGCTGGTATGATAATGGCGAAGGAGGCATGTTGCCATGCAGGATCGATACAGGTGATACTGCATGGGTATTGGTTGCAACCTCATTTGTCTTGTTTATGACACCAGGATTAGCATTCTTCTATGGTGGACTGGCAAGATCAAAGAACGCAGTAAATACAATTGGCATGACCTTTATCGTAGTAGGTCTAATCTCAGTCCAGTGGGTTCTTTGGGGATATAGTCTAGCATTTGGTCCTAATGATACAGATGCAAATCTATACATGGGTGCACTTGAATATGCTGGATACAACCACGTATCACACTATGCACCATTAGGCGAACCAGGTCCATGTGGTGATACATGGTCTGCTGCATACCAGATGAACGCAATGGTTGACGCTGATCAATGTGGTCAGGGCTGGCCAAACACGATACCACACATGATGTTTGCCAATTTCCAGGCAGCATTCGCAATTATTACACCAGCTCTAATTGTCGGCGCATATATTGACAGAATGAAGTTCAGCGCACTGCTGTGCTTTATCATTATTTGGGCCACCTTTGTCTACGATCCAATAGCACACTGGGTATGGGGCGGTGGCTTTATCGGAGGTGGATCGATAGATCTTAATCCTGATCTGTCACCTAGCTTTGCACTTGACTTTGCTGGAGGTACTGTAATACATGTTACATCAGGTTTCGCAGGACTAGCTGGAGCAATGGTCTTAGGTAGAAGACTAGGCTATGGAAAGGTCCCAATGGAGCCACACAACGTTCCACTGATAGTCCTTGGTGCATCGATTCTATGGTTTGGCTGGTTTGGATTTAATGCAGGAAGCGAATTACTGGCAGATGGAGTAGCTGTTATGGCTTGGACTGTAACAAACACAGCAACAGGCATGGCTTCCATTACATGGATGCTAATGAGCTGGGCTCACACAGGAAAGCCAAGCATTGTAGGTGCAGCCTCTGGGGCAGTAGCTGGTCTTGTCGCAATCACACCAGCATCAGGTTTTGTTGGACCAATGGCATCAATAATAATTGGAAGAACCGTCTGTTACGCTGCTGTAGCATTTAAGAATGCACGAAAATGGGACGACGCCTTGGATGTATGGGCAGTACACGGAATAGGTGGTCTTACAGGTGCAATCCTGACAGGAACACTAGCTAGTCCTCACGTCTGGGATACAGGTGTTGGAATTGGTGCATGGACAGGAACTCCAGAAGGATTTGAACAGCAAGGAATCAACATAATTGGCGCTGTAATGTCAATGACCTATACATTTGCTGTAACACTTGTTATTCTAAAGATAATGGACGCAATATGGCCTGGTGGAATTCGAGTCACTCCAAAAGAGGAAGAAATCGGACTCGATCTTGCACAGCACGGCGAACGAGCATACGTAAACGAGTAAACAAACCAAAAACTCCTTTTTTCCTTTTTATCTTTAAAAAACAAATGAATTTACATTTTACAATTCTAACAAAGACATGTTAATACAAACCAAAGAACTTGAAAAAACACTTGATGATTTTAATCTTGTCATAATAGACGCAAGATCATTTAAGGAATATTCAGAAGGCCATATTCCAGGTGCTGTAAATTTAGATCTTTTTGCATTTCATTGGTTTGATACAACAAAGGAAGGTATTGAATCATTTAACAAACAAATGCAACAGCTCTTCTCCTTTGTTGGCATTACAAATGAAAAAAAAGTAATTTTTTATGATGAAGTATCTGGAATGCTTGCAGCTCGCGGTGTCTGGCTTTTGATGTATTTTTCCCATCCTCAAGTATTCATGCTAGATGGTGGCATGAAAAAATGGAAAAAGGAAAAACTACCACTTGAAACAAAAGCAAACGGCTTTAAGCCAGCAAAATTTTCAGGAAAAATAAATTCCGAACTTGTTGCAAGCTTTGAACACATCAAAAAAAATCTAAACCAAATACAAATCATTGATACTAGATCTCATGATGAATATGATGGCACGATTATTAGAGCTGCAAGAAAAGGACACATTCCAACTGCGATTAATGTAGATTGGAATCTTAATGTTGCCGATGATGGAACTCTGAAAAAAGACAACGATCTTTTAGCTTTATACAAAATTCCAAAAGACTCTGAAGTAGTAACATATTGTCAGGGAGCATATAGGGCAGCAAATGCATTTTTGGCATTAAAAAAAATCGGTTTTAAAAAAGTTCGAGTATACTTGGGTTCATGGGCAGAATGGGCAAACAGATTGGAACTTCCTGTTGAATAATCTACTAACACATTACATTTTTTAATTAAGCACTGAACAAAGCTTGTCATGACAGATCTTTATGAAAAAGCAGCAGGAAATTTTCTAGAGCTTGCAAGCCATCAAAGATTGCAAATATTGTTTCAGCTTTTAGAAAAAAAATCCACAATTACTGAAATGGCAAAAAAGCTAGATACAACAAAGCAAGAGGTCCACCGCAATTTTACAAGATTAGAGGAAAGTAAGCTAATTGTCAAGGATAATGATGGCAAGTATACGCTGACAACTTTTGGCAGAACAATGTGTACACAGGTACCATCAATCGTATTTCTGTCTCAAAACATGAAGTATTTTGAAGATCATACCTTTGGCGATATTCCAATAAAATTTGTGATGAGAGCAGGTCAGCTTGCTAGCGGGCAGCACGTTAAAGGTGTAGCCAAAGTACTAGAACAATGGAAGACTATCTACAAGAACGCAGATGAATACATCTACGAGCTATTGTCCGAAGTGCCACTAGATCTTATTGAACCATTAATAAAAAAAGTAAAAACCGGTGTAAAGTTTCACTATATATTTTCAAAGTCGGCAATTGTGCCAAAAGGCAGGAAGGAACTCCTATCAAAACTTGGGTTTTCTAAATTAATTGAGGGGGGACTGGTAGAAAGAAAAATGAAAGACAGGGTTGAAACCATGGTTATTTTAAACGAAAAGGAGGCATGCGTGTTGTTTGCTGACCTTAAAGGCGAATCCGACTTGAGCGAAATGTTTTACAGCAATGATCCTATGTTTCATGAATGGTGTCTTGATTACTTTAGATATTGCTGGTATGGCTCTGATGTGTTTCAAGAAAGTAAGTTAAAAGAATAAACTAACACTACCAAGAAGCTTATTTTCTATTTCAAGCAGTTATTTGTTCTTTCTTTAATGTCTCTAGATCGTATTGACCATACGTAAACTTTCGTATAGTTCCAAAAGGCTCGAATTTTCGTCCGTTACCATGGAAAAATTTGGAAAAGAATTCTACGTAAATTAATCTAGCACCTTGAATGCCGGGTTCGAATACTCCAATTATTATATTGAATAAATGTCCCACAAACAATATCAACGTGCCAAGAATGATAAATGGAATTGAAATGTTTAGTGCTTTTAAGAAAATGTAATCTATGGTATGTGCAAGTATGACTGATGCTAGCAAAATTCCAACCAGCCTAGTATAGGAAAGTATGTGACTTACTATAGATGCCAATTCCATCATGGCTCTCACACCTTCTCCAACGAACATTAATCCAATTCCTCCAAAAAGTAATCCAAAGTAGAGTAGTCCTGCTGGGTTGTTTGAAATAAAGTGCGGATTCATCGGATTGAGGGCTTCGTCATGGATGATGCCTAGTCCAATAAGGACAATTCCCCAACCAAATGCTAGCCAGCCAATTTTTCCAATAGTCTCTCGTTTGTTTCCTTCTCTAAGAGAGTTCATTATACCTAGAATTAGACCAAATGATACCATTCCGATGCCAACATATCCAGATATTAGCAAAAGTGTTCCTGCATCATGAATTGGATCTAGAAACGCTTGTGCAGGTCGATTTAAGAGCTCACCTGGTTCAGGGAGGCCAGTAACTCCAACACTGCGTAGGTAATCAAAAAGGTAACCATTAGCATGGAATCCAAAATGCAAGTCGAAGATAAATCCCAAAATTATAGCAATAATACAGCCAGGAATCATTGCTTTTGATAGTTTTACCATCTGTCTTTTTTTCAATATCAACATTGCAAAACTTCGCAGTTGCCTTGGCATGATGTTTAGATTACGTTTTCCTCCCTCAACACGTCTAATCACCCACAAACAAACAAGAAGTATTACTAAACCATAACCAGTATCAGCAACCATTAATCCATAAAATACTGGGAAGATCAAAGCGAAAATCATTGTGGGATCAAATTCTTTGCCAGATGGCAGCGAATAGAATCTTATGAAAGCCTCGAACAATCTAAACCTCTTTGGGTTATTAAACAGAGTGGGGGGCTTTTCCTCCGTTTCTAATTCATAAATTGTAGTTCCAGTGCTATGTTTTTGTAAAGTAGCCTTTACCTCTTCAAGCTTTGGTTTTGGGATCCATCCTTCTAAAGCAAAGGCATTATCAGTTACTCCCAAATTACCAATGACTTCTTGTTTTTTGTTTTCTATTTCAAGTTGTTCTTCCACACAAACTATATTTTTAAAATGTTTTTTAGAAATTTCTGTAAGTTGTTGATCAATCTGCTCTAGTTTCTGAGAAAGATCATCCAGGATATTTTTTTGGCTTTTTATTATTTCGTTTGGTCTTCCGCTCAGTTTTGGTACCGACTCAATTTTTACATCGTGTGACTGAATTAAAGTAGCAAAGGCTTGAGGCGGAAAACTGGAAAAAACAACAAGAACTAGGTAAGTGATTTTTTTCTCTTCTTTAGAATATAGAAAAACGTCTTGCCGGTGTGCTTCTATAGCCTTCTTAAAGTCTGGAAATTTTTCAGACGGGATACGACCAAAGTAAGAATTAGCAGATGATAACTGAAGAACATCCAAGTCTTCAGGAAAAAATGAATATTCCTCAATGAGTTTGATATTGTTTTCTGCCCCTTTTATTTCGGTAAGAAGGCTTTCCTTTTGTTTTTCTAGAGAGGCAACTTCACTGTAGACATCAATTGATTTGGTAGCGTGCATGAGATCTTTCATTGATGTAAAACGCTGACATTGGGTAACTGGCATGGACGGAAGTACGGTCCTTAATGCTCTAATTCGCAGAAGTTCATCTGAAACCTGTCTAGACGACTCAATATCACGTTCGCTCTTTAGTAGTGCAGCAACATCTTTAGACAATGACTCTAGTTGTACAACTTCTAGGTCATGTAAAATAGATACAACAGCTTGCCTGTATTTTCTCAGTCCAAGCACGGCTATACGTGCCATTGGAACTGGTTTTAGTATCATTAATCCATATCCTTTAGCAAAATATCGATTATTTCTTGTGTGGTCTGTGTATTTACCTGTGTTGTTATGTTTTTTGCTTTATCTTTTGCGTCTTCTATGATCTTTTTCGTTTCCGTTGTAGCCTTCTGTCTAGCTTGCCCAATACTTGATTCTACGAGTTTTTCGCCCTCCATTTTTGATTTTGTTATTGCTTTTTCCATGTCAGCTTGTAAGTTCTTAATCTCCTCATCAATTTTTTTTCTATGATTTTCAATTTCTGTCCTTGTCTTCTCCTCGGCTTGTTTGATTTTTTTAAGCGAGTGAATGTATTCTTCTTGTGTATCTGACATGGCTATATACCTAAGAAATGTTTGGCTAGAAACAATGTTACAGCTATAGCGATAACAATGTTACCGATCTTAAATGCTCTTCTTATAAAATAAAATTTCCTGTGTTGTGGGTTTGCAAAATTATCCTGCAATAACTGCCACCTCTGTTTTTTCTTGCTCTCTCTCACCCATCTTTCTTTTTACAGTCTTTAACATAGCGAATGTATCTCGCTCAATTTCATCTAGTCTAAACATAATGAATTTTACAGCAGCTCCTAGATTCGGAATGAAAACGTTCTCTATTGCATTGGCTTTACGTTTTGTCTTTTCTATCTCATAGAGAAGTTTTCGTAAAGTGGTTTCTTTTTCTGCAACATCTAAAACTATTTTATGAAGCTCTTGGAATGTCTTGATTGCCTCGCTTATAGAGATAGGAAGTTCCAATAAATATTCTGTAATAGCTTGTTCTCTGTTCCCACCTTCCAATTTTGGAATGCGAACTCCCATTACATTTTTTGGCAATATCTGTAACTTTTTTAGGTGCGGGATTTTCATCGCCTCGTTTTCGAGTCGCATTTCACCATCCAGCATCTCTGCCATTCTGATACTTTGATAACCCTTGATCAATTCGGATTGTAATTCACCCCTCAATCTAGCAGAAGTTTTACTAATATCGAAAAATTCAAGAATCAACGCTTGACGTTTTAGCTTTAATAGTTTTAGTCCTTTTTGTGCTATACGAATACGTCGTTTGGCACGTATGTATTCAAGGCGTGTTGGACGTATATCAGCACCTACAGCCACGTCTAGTCACCTTTTACATCGTGGCTTTTTTTCCACCCCTGCGTGTTAGTCTTTGCATATTTTGCTATGAATTCTGGTTTGATACGAGTCATTTCTGCTTCTGAAAGACCGCTAAGCAGCTCCCAACCAAGGTCTAAAGTTTTTTCAATGTCACGATTCTCATCCAGACCTTGATTTACAAACTTTTTCTCAAATGCATTAGCGATTTTAAGGAATTTTCTATCTAGGTCACTTAATGCTTCTTCTCCTACTATAGCTGTTAATGCTCTTGCATCTTTACCTTGTGCATATGTTGAATAAAGTTGGTCTGCTAGGCTTCGATGATCTTCCCTTGTACGTCCTTTTCCAATTCCTTGATTCATTAAACGTGAAAGACTAGTTAGAACGTCAACAGGCGGTTGAATATTCGCTCTGTGTAATTCTCTACTCATTACAATCTGTCCTTCCGTAATGTAGCCTGTAAGATCCGGGATTGGATGTGTAATATCATCCGCAGGCATCGTAAGAATAGGAAGTTGTGTTACTGAACCGTTTCTACCCTTTATCCTTCCAGCACGTTCATAAATTGAAGACAAGTCTGTGTACATGTAACCTGGGTATCCTCTTCGTCCTGGCACTTCTTCACGAGCAGCAGAAATTTCTCTTAATGCTTCACAATAATTTGTCATGTCAGTTAATATTACTAGAACATGCATTTCGCGTTCATAGGCAAGAAATTCTGCGGTTGTTAAGGCAAGTCTAGGTGTGAGTATACGTTCCATTGAAGGATCCGATGATAAGTTCAAAAACAAAACTGTTCTATCGAGTGCTCCGCTTTCTTCAAATTGTTTTATAAAAAAGTTAGCCTCCTCACTGGTAATACCAATCGCAGCAAATACAACAGAGAAGCTTTCTGATCCTCCAAGAACTTTTGCCTGTCTGGAAATTTGTGATGCAAGCAAATTATGTGGAAGGCCAGAACCTGAGAAAATAGGCAGTTTCTGACCTCTTACCAGCGTATTCATTGCATCAATATTTGACATTCCTGTTTGGATAAATTCGGATGGTTCTTCTCTAGAGTATGGATTGATTCCAGAACCTACAAGATCATACTTTTGTTTCGATACAATTTTTGGACCATTATCTTTAGGATTTCCAAGTCCATCAAACACTCTCCCAAGCATTTCATCAGAGACGGACAATGTTGCAGTCTCACCAAGAAACTTTGTTGAAGTTCCTTCGGTGGTCAATCCAAGTGTAGAACCAAAAACTTGAACAACTGCTAAACCCTGTCGTGTATCGAGAACCTGTCCCTGACGTCTATCTCCGTTGACAAGTTTTATCTCAACCATTTCTCCATAGGCTGCGTTATCTATCCCTTCCACAAATATCAGTGGCCCAGCAATCTTTGAAAGTGTCTTATACGATATTCCAGACATTTATTCAGATGCCTCCTTTAACAGGTTATCAAACTGTTGTTTCATGTTGGTCCTAATTTCACTCACTAGCTGTTCTACTTGATCTTCTTTGGTCCATTTTATTTTTGATAACATTTTCCTTGCCTCAAGCGCACTTATTTTTGAGGATGAAACTCCCTTCTTTATTGCGTTGGCTTCCATTCTACCAAATTCTAAAATGACAGAAAGCATCATGTGTTGTTTTTTAATTGACGTATAGGTATCAACTGCATCATAAGCACTTTGCTGAAGATAGTCTTCCCTAATAGAGCGAGAAGTATCCAAAATACCCTTTTCGGGTTCTGGCAATGCATCATACCCAACTAGCTGAACAATTTCTTGTAATTCAGCTTCTTTTTGTAAAATTTCCAGTGCTTCAATCCTTTGGGTAGTCCATTCTTTGGATACATTATCTTTGTACCAATCTGACAGATCATCAGCATATAGAGAATAACTTGTCAACCAATTGATAGATGGGAAATGTCTTCTAGAAGCTAAACTTGCATCCAGTGCCCAGAATACACGTGTGACCCTTAACGTGTTTTGTGATACTGGTTCTGAAAAGTCTCCACCTGGTGGAGAAACTGCTCCCACTATAGATAGAGAACCTACCCGTTTATCTGGAGAGATTGTTATGGCCTTGCCACCTCGTTCATAAAATTCTGCCAATCTTCTCCCTAGATATGCTGGATATCCCTCCTCACCTGGCATTTCTTCTAATCTTCCTGATATTTCTCGGAGTGCTTCGGCCCATCTAGATGTGCTATCTGCCATCAGTGCTACTCCATATCCCATATCACGATAATACTCACCCATTGTGATGCCGGTATAGATACTTGCTTCACGTGCTGCTACAGGCATATTGGATGTGTTAGCAACTAGAATTGTACGTTCCATCAGTGGCCTTTTTGTCTTTGGATCTTCTAGTTTCGGAAACGTTGAAAGAACTTCACACATTTCGTTTCCTCTTTCACCGCATCCAACGTAGACTATAATTTCACTATCTGCCCACTTTGCTAGCTGTTGTTGAGTTACAGTTTTTCCGCTTCCGAATGGACCCGGTATTGCAGCAGTCCCGCCCTTTGCAATTGGAAAAAAAGTATCCAGAATACGTTGACCGGTAAGCAATGGTTCATCTGGTGGTAGCTTCCTAGCAACGGGTCTTGGTGTTCGAACAGTCCACCAACTTGATAAACCAATATAGGTCGTAGTACTGATTGTTTTTACAGCTGCAACATTTTCGTCTACAGTGTATTTTCCTTCAGTGATTTCTGTTAGTTCACCATTAACATTATGAGGAATCATTATTTTGTGCTTTATTAGAGGAGTCTCTTGAACTTCGCCAATGATTTCACCAGGTGATACATGATCACCTTTTTTCTTGACTGGAACAAAGTCCCATTTTTTCTTTTGATCTAGAGCAGGAATGATATTGCCTCTACTGATAAAGTCTCCACTTTGCTCTCTTAAGATATCTAATGGTCTTTGAATGCCATCATAAATTGATTTTAAGAGTCCTGGTCCAAGCTGCATTGAAAGTGGCCGCTTCGTATTGATTACTTTTTCTCCTGGTTTCAGACCTGTAGTATCCTCGTAAACTTGGATCATAGCACTTTTCCCTTCTAGACGAATGATTTCTCCCACAAGGCCCAATTCTCCAATACGAACAACGTCAAACATCTGCGCACCATCTAGGCCCTTTGCTGCAACAACCGGCCCAGAGATACGTGAAACTATAGCTTCTGCCATTTTAACATCAATCCATTTTGATACTTATTCCAAGTACTCGTTTTGCTAGAGCTGATAGTGATTCTTCATGCATGCTTTCTTTTTGTGCAGGCATGAATAACACCAGAGGTTCAATAGAAGACTCTACTTGTGAGAGGAAATTTGCTGGTAGTTTGCCACGAACAGATTCACTTGCAATAATTAAGCCAAATTCGTTGGAAGAATAAAGTTCCTGCATTTTTTTGTTGGCATCGTCACCACTAACAATAAAGGTATCATCGATTCCATTAAGTCGATAACCAATAACAAGCTCACGATCTCCTACTACTGCTATTCTACCACTTGTCTCGGTTTTTTGTTTATACATTTTTTCACTCATATCAGCAACATCGAACTTATTCGTTCATTTGAAAGATTGTAGCGTTTTCCATATGTTATTCTTTTAAGATTTTCATGCTCATTTTCTGCATTAAAGATAAAGTAGAAAATTGTTCCAATAGACAGTGCTATATTTTTCAGTTTGTTTACGTATGTTGTGTTGATGAATTTAGCAATAGCTATTTCAAAATCAATCAAACTATTTGTAGTCTTGTACTGTTCTAAGGCTTTTGCTAGCTTAAAGCGAGCTTCTATTCTTCCAATAATTTCTGTAACATTTTTTACTCCGTATATCTCCAGTAATTCCTTTGTGGAAATATTTCCTCCCTCTACAAGATGCCTCCCGACCATTTCTTTATCCAAATCCGATTCTTTTGCCTTCAAAAGGCTTAGGATATTTTTCTTATCTATCTCCGTTCTAATTAATTCCCTAATAATACCTTCATCACCTTGAAAAAATTTTAAGGACTCTAGCAATTTTTGGTAGTACGCTGAGTGTAAAGCAGACATCATTGGTGCAAAGTCACCTGTCTTTTGGTAAGCATCTAGATGTTGCATTAGTATTACTCCATAACCGTACTTTGCAAGTTTATTTACCACACCCTCAACTCCTGACTCAGCAAGAATAATTTTCATCTCATCATGGGGAATATTTCCAGCAGAGATTCCTGCTGGAACATTACGACTGGAGATTAGTAATGATTCGGTTTCAGTAATTGTCCGTCCCATGCTCTTTGAAGATAAGATTAGCTCAATATTGTAATTGTCCCACTTTGATAGATAAGCTCGTACAGCATTTTTACCACTAAAAGGCGTAGCTTCTAAAAGATTTTTATTAACTTCAACTAGATGACGATTCAGTGCAACTTCTAAAAGTTCTGAACCTTGGTATACTGATGCAGCTTTTTTGATCTCTTGCCCATACCAAGTAGACTCTAACATTTTGATCATCTCATTGACGTCATTTGTCTTAAGTAGATTTTGTATGAATTCTTTAGAAAGGAAATTTACCGAAATTGACTGTAGTCTGCCAAATGAAGAAGAGTACTGTGATGTTCCCATTATAGTATTTTCTCCAGAATGGTATTTTTAATCTCATCTTCGTGAGTTCGCAATAATTCTTCAAAAGTTAAATCAAGTTCTTTTGTGCCTATTTTATTTTCTGCTACTATTCCACCTAAA
>JACOWO010000070.1 GCA_016176745.1 Nitrosopumilales archaeon | reverse complement strand
AGAAGGGTTCCCGCAATAGCATATCTTGTGTTATAATCAATTTGATCTGTAAAAAACATGTTAAAGCCAGCCCAAAGTACTGCTATTCCAACTAGTCCTTCTATCGCAGAGACATAACTAAGGAATCTTGGTTTGCCTTGTGAAGAATCTTGTAGGTATGATGTGATTACTTTGATTATAGAATTCAATCCTACATACAATGTCAGACGTATTCCAATAGCACCAAGTATTGGCGGTACGAGAATCAATAAAGCTGGTATCATCGGGATTACTTTATCGATACCATATGACGGATTTGTTGGCGGAGTTACAAATGGAAGTGAAAATAAGTTTGATAGATTTTCTATTCCAAGATCATTACCGTCTATCAAATACATTGCAGCAAAGCCAAACATTATGTTTGAAAAGAAAGCGCCAAAAAGCAGAACTTTTGTAATCTGCCATATTACAAAATGTGGAACTGATAATTTGTAATCTTTAAAACTGGTAATATTTGAGGTAACAGATTCGTGTGTTCCCTTGCTAAGTAAGGTTATTGCTGTCCGAATGCCGTACCACGTTATTGATGACCTGCTGCTAACTCGCACTAGTGCTGTTATTCCAAGTATTACAGCTGATACAACTGAATAGAAAAGAGGTTTTGTAAATTTATCATCAAACTCGGTAATATTCATTGATAAGATAACAGCTTGATTGCCAACAATTGCAAAAATCACAATAGCGATTACTGCCACAATTCCTATTCTGATGTATTTTCCAGCATCAGGTGGTGGAGGACCTTCTTCTTTAGATGTGCTATACAAAATCAACGTACGTTATTATGTCATTAATTAATGTCTTACCAACAATCAACAAATTTTTTTGAATCTCTAAATCATGCTAAAATTCAATGGATTGTTGCATTTTGCTTTGCAATTTGGCTTAATGACAAAATATTGTCAGGTTTTCATTATTAGTTGTATAATATTATGCAGTACTAGCTAATCCCTTACAAATCATGTATACTGCTGCATATTTTGGTACAGAAATTTTCTCATCATTATATGGCCCAAATTTTCGATTTTTTAATTTAAATTGAATTGGACAACTTGCCCTGATCTCAATTGTTTCATCATCTAATAAGCAAGCATCTGCAAATGGATTAAATTTTTCAATATTTTTACATAACACTTTTGAAAAACCACTTTTACTGTTTATCGAGCCAGCAAGTCTGAAAATTCGATGCACATCCATTGTTACATTAGGATCAATCTTTGCACCAATAACGTCTTTCAAGTCATCAAGTTTTTTTTGAAACATTGTATAACTTCCAGCTATTATTTCGCGAATTGCTTTTGGTTTTTTTGATTTTGAACCAATGATTTGTTTTGCTACTTTTCCTCTCCAACCTTTTTCATTAAGCTCAGGAAACGATGATTCTTCAAAGTTGAATTTTTTTATTCCAAACGTTTCTGGAATAACACCACGAAACATTATGTAATCTGCTAATTCCGATCTTTCTCTTGAGCTTAATTTTTGGTATTGTGAATTTGTGACATATATGTGAAAACCTTCATTTCCAGAAAAATATGTTTGAATGTTTTCCTCTTCTATAGCTAGATCATTTATCAATATATCATAGAGCTTTGTTACTTCGTCCTTGGCAGAAGAAATGCATATGTTGCATGTTAGTGATTTTGTATCAAATTTTGTCGAATTACATTTAGGACAACTAGATTGAATTTGAAATATGGTGTTGCAAGACGAACATTTAGCACAAGTATGCTCTTTTCTACAATTCAAGTTTAGGTCTTTTGAGTCTATATCAAAAATTAGATCAGCGCCTTGCCAGTCTTTTTCTGTCATTGGTAAGGTCGGAAACGAGTAATATGCATTCGAACAATATACATCAGATGGGATATTTGTGATTAAAAGAAGATGTAGCTCTTTGTCGGATTTTAAAGAGATGTGTCTATTCATTCCCACATTAAATTTTTGGTAACCAAACTCTCTCTCAGATGATCTATCTGGGACATGTATCAAGTCAAAATTATCGAAATAGTATTTTTTGAAAGACTCTTCTAGTAGCCTTTGATCAATTTCATGCATTTAACGTCTTTTTCTTTCCAAATTGAAGTGGGTTTATGATATTATCGCATTCTGGAATAACAAAACAAAGATTTTGGCTCTTTACTTTGTCACATGATGGACAAGAATACTTTGTAGCGTTACCAAGACTTCCTGCAAGATGATTCAATTGATATAATGTCACCTTTTCATTGTAGTCAGGTGCATTTTTAAACAATGGTGCTATTTGTTCGACCGTTTGTCCTTTCCCCAAGAGAAAAGTAGCTAGCAAAAATCTTCCTGAGTGAGGTAGATTTTCGCCTTTTTCAAGTACTTCGATAGCATGTTTTATGCATGGTGGATACTCTGTAGAAGAAATGGTTTGAGTTGAAAATTTTTTTGCTAACATAATTAATTTCTCTACTGGTTTTTTAAATCCACTTGACATTGGAGGAGTATG
>JACOWO010000128.1 GCA_016176745.1 Nitrosopumilales archaeon | reverse complement strand
ATACTTTTGGATATTTAGAGTCTCAGACGGATTCCATAATGACTTTAGAAAAAATTTACCAGATGCTTTTCTTGAGTACATAAAAAAAAGGGGAACGCCAATTAACAATACTCTAAATCCAAGCTCTTCAACAATTGCTGCCGCACTTACACCATAAAACTGGATTAGCCTGTTTTTTGGCTCTGGCGGCTGTATTGTAACATCAATGTTTTCCTGGATAAAATTGATTATTCCTGATATTACAATTATGATTGTAAACCATTTGATAATCGTAGCCAAATAGTTTGAATCTGTTAAATTTTTTCCAAAAGACAATAATGAAGTTACTACAGAAAGAAAATCCTTTTTTGGGCCAAGTATTGCAATTGAAAATAAAACAAGAAACGTGCACCAAACTACTATAAACGCGTCTCCAAGCTCAAACTCAAAAGGAATCACATAGCTTATTCCTCCTATAACAAAATCATAGTCTTTTATTGGAAAATCAAAATTAATCTCGTTTCCAAGCTCTGAATTAAAGACTATAAACGCCCCAATAGGAAATGAAATAATCATCATGCCAAAAATTACTGAAAGTAGCGCAGCGTATGGGATTCCAAGCGCTTGCAGATTTTTTGATTTTAGCAACTCTAGTGGACTTCGATTATTGACTCTGCAAAGCCAAACTTGACAAGGGTATTTTTTATTGTGTCACGATGATCCCCTTGCAAAAAGATGTACCCGTCTTTTGCCGTACCACCACAGGCGTATTTTGATTTTAACTCCTTTAGGACAGAATCAAGGTCGTTTAGCTTGGGATCCAAACCCTCTATCATGGTTCCCTTTTTTTTAAAACGTCTTGTTTCTAGTCTGACAATTATTTGATTAGAATCTTTGTTTAGTTCGCCGCAGGCGCACAAGTCTTGAGGTAGGCCACATGTATTACAAATTACTGCCATTAGTTCTAAAATAATTTGCATTGTCATAGTATTAAAGCCTTATCTGCATCTTGACAATTTACCATCTCTTTTTAGTGGTAAGTTTTTTTACAAAAAGCAAGAATCATGTATGATGTCAAACGATCTCACAAAACGGGCAGCCGACATGTTGCTAAAGGGTGCAACATTGCTTGCAGCACCATGTCCTTATTGCAAGGGTGTGAGGATCATGAAAGACGGTAATGCATTTTGTGTTAGCTGTGGCAGGGAGCCAAAGCCTGAAGTTGAGATTGATACAGAAAAAAAATCAGAAGACAAAAGCACTGTATCTTCACAATCTGATTCGACTCTGATAACTCTGGCAAAAAAGCTAGAATCCCTATCAAAAGAGCTTGAAAAAGAATCTGACTATGAAAAACAACAGCAGATCCTAAAATCAATTAATTCGCTTGTAGAGATTATAGCAAAACTGAGATCATAAGAACAAGGTTTTTATGCCAAGTTTCTGACTTTACAAAATAGACATGAGCAGCAAAAAGAAAGGTGCTCCATTACCAGCATCAAGTGCAGGTCTTTTAAGATTCTTTGAAGATGAAACTAAAGGCTTCAAAGTTGATCCAAAAATAGTGGTATCTGTTCCAACAGGCCTTATCGTGCTTTCGTGGATACTGGATATCTTTCTTGTTCCGTGATAAACAGCATGCAAGATTCCTACGATGATGTATCAAACATTCATCGACGATATACACTAACTCTCATCAATCCATCTTCAAAAATTCATTCACTAGTATTATCATTAATTGTTACAACACTGCTTGTGGCAACTGTAGTTTTTGGTTATCTTAAAAGCGATGATTTTGTTGTAAGGCTAGCAGCTGTACTGGTAATTCTTGCATCAACACAGTATCTTGATTCTCGCTATTCAAAAAACAAAGAATACTCTAAATCCCTGCACATGTCTTTGTTTGGAAACATTCTCTGGCTTGTCATATTGCTTTCAGGACTACTAGCTGTAACGGTTTTATCAAAAAGCGAGGCATCGATATTTTATGTTATAGAAGGAATGTTTTTGTTTGCAGGATTCCGTATCGGGCTTTTTACAACAACATTTGGGGCAAGTATGAAAAAGGCATGGGCTGTATGCGCTATACAACCTCTTGCCATGTTCTTGGCACTAGTGCCTATGAATTTATGGACAAAAATTTTAGAGCCACAAACATTCTTGATTGGCTTTACTTTCCTAGGGGTTGCAACTGTATGGTCATATCTTACTGACAGGGCAGGAAAGCCTGGAGTAAAAAGCACACACAAGCTGGTACAGGCATATCTTGTATCAAAATCAAAAAATGATTCAAGTGAGATGGAATCATTAATGGAAGAGGTATCAAAAAAATCCAAGATTACAACTAGACAAATTAGATTGTGTTCTCAAGACAACAAAACCGATTTTAGAATGGTTATTCCAGAAATTCATCCAGGACCGTTTCATCCAGTAGGGGGAAGCAACATTCCATATCTGATATACAAGAACATGGGCTCTTCGGCAATGGTCATGCACGGAGTTTCTGATCATTCACTAAACTTGCCTTCAAAAGAAGAAGTGGAAAGCTACCTTAGAAGCCTAACAGATTACTCGGTGCCTCAAAAAGGGTTGACATGTACAGAGCCAGTTACTGTTCAAATTAACAAAGGGCGCGCAGTAGGGCTGCTCTTTGATAAAACAGCAGTTTTGTTCTTGTCGCTATCTCCACATGGAATGGAAGACATTCCATCTTCGATAAAAAGCGAAATTGATCAATTTTCAAAAAACCGAAATTTTTCCCAAATCTTGATAGTTGATTGTCATAATGCAATGGGTGGAGAAATTTCTCAAAACGATTCTGAAGACTTGCTCAAAGCAGCAAAGTCTTGTCTTGAAACGTTGATTACAAAAGAAACTCATCCATTGGAATTTGGATATGCAAATTCTGATGCCATGAAGGTAAACTCGATAGATCTTGCCTTGGGTGGATTGGGGGTTCTATGTCTTAGCATAAACAAGAAAAAATACTTTCTTGGCTGGGCAGATGCAAATAACATGCAAAACGGAATTAGAGAATATGTTGTAAACCATTTTACAAAAAATGGCCATGCTCTATTAGAAATCTGTACATCAGATAGCCACTATTCAGTAACGCCTGCCAGAAACAAACACGGTTACTATCAGTTTGGTGCCGCATCAAAGCCTCAACAGATTGCAGATTGGTATTTAGATATTGCAAAAAACGCAGAAAAAAACATCAACACAGGATATTATGAGATCTTGGAAAATTCATCAAATGTCAAGGTAATGGGAAGCACAATCTTTCAAGACTATTCAAAGGCATTGGACAGAGCCCTAAAAATCACTCAAGTATTTGCTTTAGGAACTGTAACGTTTTTTATTTCTACTCTGTTTCTATAACATTTACCTGATCTAGATTTCCATAAATCTCGTCAACAAACGCGGAAAACTGCAGGATTGGGACTATTGGGACCTTTTCTATAAAGCTCAGCTGCTCCTGATATAATGTTACTATGACAGGAACTGCCATGGCTCCACTAGTTTTTTTCACGTAATGTCTTACACGCTGAATTTGTTTTGTTACAGTATTTCTTAGAGTCGATGGGCTTTGTCTTTTCCAGTGCTTACAGTCAACTAGAACCGCTATACCTAGTCTTATCCCAACCACATCGATTTCCATTCTTGGCTTGGTGAGTGTGAGATTTTTAATTACGCTAAAGCCTTTAGATTCAAATATTTTGGCCACAAGCCCTTCAAAATCGCGCCAATCAATATGAACTGCTACCTCATCAATTGTGGCACCATTTTTTATTGCAAAAATTGCAGCCTTTAATTTATCTGCAGAATCAAAATCAACTACATCGCCTTCAAATCGCCCAATTCCATTTTTTACAAAACCTTCCAGTATTTTTTTTGCCATGGTTTTGTCAGTGCCAGCTATTGCGCAAAAATCCTGGACTGATATGCCGCCTGGAATTACTGCCTCTAGTCCTTTTATTAGCAGATGTGTATTCAACAACTTGACTCTAAATCAATTTTATAATAATCTATTTTCTCTAGAACTTTATAATGAACATAAAAAAAGATCTTTCATGAAACTTTTGATAGTTGCATTGCTTGCAACTATTTGTTTTCCATCGATATTTGCTGAAAAGGCTACATTTGTTGATACAATTCAGTTTGTACAATATTTGGATGAAAATACAGCGCTAGAAGAGGTTCGAAACGGAAATTTGGATCTATACTATTACAGAATGCCTTCAGAGCGCCTTGAAGACGCAAAATCGCGCCAAGGCCTGCAGATTTTTCAATCAACTGGCGGCTCATACAGCATTCTTGTAAATCCAGCTCAGGCAGAAAAACTCAATCCTTTTTCTTTTGTTCAAGTAAGACTTGCACTAAACTATCTGATAGACCGAAGCCTCATTGTTAATGAACTGATGGGAGGATACGGCGTTTCAATGATCTCAAACTATGGGCCATTTGATCCAGACTATTTTTACATCCTAGATGAGCTAGAGTCATTTCATTTCCAGTACAACCCAGAGATTGCAGATGAGATGATCTCAAGCGCACTAGAAGAGGCGGGTGCAAAAAAAATCAATGGAAAATGGACATACCAAGATGAAAAAATCCAAATTAGAATTTTTATCCGCGGCGATGATCCGGTAAGAAAATCAATAGGCGAGATTCTCTCATCGGAGCTAGAAAAACTAGGATTTGCAGTAGTAAAAGACTTTGGTGATCTAAACAAGGCGTTTGTTGTCGTATATGGCTCAGATCCTGCCGAGCTGAAATGGCACATCTATACTGAAGGGTGGGGCGGGCGTTCTGCATTTGTAAAGTATGACCAAGTTGGCCTTGCACAGATGTATTCGCCATGGTTTTCTACCATGCCTGGCTTTAATGACCCAACTTATTGGAACTACAAAAATGACTATCTTGATTCAATCACGCAAAAAATCTATACTGGAAATTTTAGCTCTGCAGAAGAACGAGCTGATCTTATAAAAAAAGCAACAGTTGAGGGAATAAAAGAGTCTGTGCGGATTTTTATTGCAAGCAAAATTGATCAATACGTTGCCAGTCCAAAAATATCTGGAATAATAAACGACTTTGGAGCCGGTGTGCCAAGCAGATTCACGCCAATCAATGCACGCAGTGACTCTGATACACTAAAAATCGGTGTAAAGCAGATCTATCAAGGTGCTTGGAATCCTGTAATGGGGCTGACAGATTTTTACAGCAAAAACATTTGGGATGCTATATCAGATCCTGGAACCTTCAAGCATCCATACACTGGTGAATCATTTCCAATCAGAACTACATGGCAAGTAGAGACTGGAGGGCCTGATGGATTTGTAAATCTGCCAGACGGTGTTGTAAATTGGGATCCTGCTCTACAAGAATGGAAATCTGTATCATTCGACAAGGCAACAAGCAAAATCACATACGATCTAATGTTTGCAAACTGGCACAATGGTCAGAAAATGGACATGAATGACATCTTGTATTCTGTCTACTTTGCAATGGAGTGGGGATCACAAAAACAAGAAAACGACAAAACATTTGATTCAGAATATACTCCACAGGCAAATCAACTGGTAGACACAATTGTTGGCATTAGAGTAGTAGATGAGAATACTATCGAAGTATATGTGAACTATTGGCATTTTGATGAAGCAGAGATTGCCGACTGGGGAGGCGTATGGTCATCAACTCCATGGGAAATAATGCTTGCAATGGAAAAATCTGTAACTGATGGGACAGTATCATTTTCAAGATCTGGTGCTGCAAGCAAAAACATCGATTGGCTCTCACTAATCGTGCCAAACAATGCAGCCTTAGTGAAAAATTACCTTGATGATTTCAAAAAAACAGGTTTTGTTCCAAAACCATTGGAAAAATTCAACTCTGATCCAAAATACTTTGAATCACGATATGATTCTTCGATAAAGTGGATTGAAAAAAACAATCACGCAGTGATTAGCAATGGTCCATTTTACCTTGAGGCATATTCACCAGCGTCAAGAACTATAACAATAAAGTCAATTGATGATCCAACATATCCATTTGAGGCAGGGCACTGGAAGAGCTTTGAGGAAGTAAAATATCCAAAAATCATTAGCATAAGTGTTCCAAAAATAGTTGTGCTAGGTGATGAAATTACAATTCCTGTAAGCACATCTGATTCATCTCAAATCCACTACTTTTTAACAAATCCACAAGGCACAACAGTCAGCTCTGGCATAAAAAAAATCACTGACGGTACTGTCACACTAGAATTTTCATCAGATGACACAAGCAAGCTTGGCATGGGTGCAAATGACCTCAAGATTTTTGCAATATCTGATTCTGTCTTGCGGCCTGATATTTACACAACAAGCTTTCTTGCTGTTTCTACTCCACAACAACTACCTGAATATTCAGTATTAGAAAGCAGTGACGAGGCAAGCCCAGAAAATGACTATGTTGGAATTTTTGCTCTAGTGGCAGGAATAATTTTAGTCGGATTTATTTTGGCTAAACGAAGGCAAAGAAAAAACAAAGCACTAGCCTCAAAATAATTTAGCTTGTGACAATTAATTTTCAATGTAGAATCACAGATAAATTATGCCTAAGTTTTAAATGCAAATTTCAGGGCATATTTTTGAAAAGAAATGCCAGACGAATCATGTAGAATATGTGGTGGAAGCCTTACAAAGCGTACGCTTTGCGCCGAATGTAAAAAGGCAACAAGCATGATCTGTGTAAACTGTGGCAAGCAAACTCTAGAACAATCACATGAAAATTGTCTATCTATGATAAAGATTTACTATAAAAATAATTTTGCAGACCCCTTTAGAATGCAACGAAACTTTTTGTCACTTGCATAACTTTATTTTCTAAATCTAGTTTTTTTGTGCCGTTTTTATCATACTAAATAACTGCCTTACTGCTAGCCTTGGGTGATGTGCGGCAAGCCTAACTATACTTGATAAACCAAAATCGGCTCTAATAAAATCAAGAAACTCGTCTGCACTTAGCTCGTTTATAATTTCGATTTCCTTGTCCCATTGCTCATCTGATAGTCCAATCCATCTGTTTTGTACCTTGTATGCAGAGTTTATCTTTGATGAGATTGATTTTCGCCAATTTTCTTCATACTTTGATAACATTTTTTCTGATGTATCATTTGCTTTGATGGCATCTGCAGCTACTTTACCTGCTATTCTCCCAAACTTTATGGCATATCTTATGCCCTCTAGAACCAGCGGATTTGCATATCCTGCAGAATCTCCAACTAACATCAAATTGTCGTATACAGTTTTTCTAGTCAATCCATCATTTGGTATAAGTCCATAATGAAACTCAATAGGTGTTATCTTTCCAAGCTTTTTGATGGGGCCTAACTTTTTTTCTATAATCTCGTCTAGTCTCTGAGTAGGATCAACGCTAGAATCAGGTTTTCCAACGCCTACTCCTATCCGTACTTTATTGTCACCAACTGGAAAAATCCATGCATATCCAGAAGGAGAATATTGTTGGCCAACCATGAGGTACCACGTATCTGAATCAATGTTTTCAACAGTTGCTTCATACTCTGCACCTGCACCAAATTTTTTCCACTGTGATACAAGGCCTAATGATTTTGCTATAATCGATTGAAAACCACTTGCATCTATTACAACTCTTGATTGAAAAACAATCTCTTCTTTTGCCAAACTAGCCTTGATGCCAGTAATTTTTCCACTAGAATCTGTAACTACACTTGTTGCATTGGCGTTAACAAAGAGTGTGGCGCCTTCTTTGATGGCCTGTTCTGCCAAGAATCGATATGTTTTTCTCACATCTAGCACTGCAGCACGTGGCCTGGTATCGCTTATTGTTACTTCGTTGTTTGGCGAACAAAATGTATAATGTTTTATTGGATTGTAATAATCACTAGGAATTCCAAAAGATTTTGCATCTTCTATCCATGTTACGCCACTTGTGCGAACTGTTTGCGCTACAGTCTCTTCCTTTTCAAGCAAGGCTACGCTACAATTGTTTTTTGCAGCGCTATATGCTGCAGATGCGCCAGCAGGCCCTGCTCCAACTATTACTACATCAAATTGTATATTCAACTCTTCAGGAATTTCTAAAACATAAAATGAAATTTATCTCTTTAAGACAGGCTTGCCATCTGTATCAACTTCTCTTTCAGTATCCATTGGGGTGTTATGCTGTTGATCTCGATGCATATAGCTGTATGATCCTCCATCTTTACGACAGAACTTTTTGTGTACGGCGTCCTCGATTTTCAGAGTATCTACATTTTCATGGAACATCCGTTTCCCACAGACCTCACAAACTATCTCTGGCATAACATCTGGCATATGCTAAATGTATTTATTTTATTCCAAAATTATCGGCTTTAATTTCAAAGACTTATGTTATAATACCTAAAATGGTAGCTTGAACCTATGGACGAATCTAATGTTATTTCCTTTGTTATCTGGTCTGCGATTACAGTCATGGTAGCAGTCATTTCATGTCTTGTGTATCAAAAGTACCTGAGGAAGAAAAATGATAAAGCACCTTCATCTTGAAAAAAAGGGCCTGCGCGGACTAGCCATAGCAGAAAGCTTTTCTCAAAACTCAAAAAAATCCATACTTGCAGGCGTTGTCATGCGGCGTGATTTTATAATAGATGGATTTGTCTTTGGAAAAACCACACTGGAAGGAAACGACGCAACAGATGAGATTTTGCAGATGTATCAAAAACTAGACAGGCAAGACATTAGCTATTTGCTTATTTCAGGAATAATTATCTCAATGTATAACATTGTAGATGTCAAAAAAATTTCAAACTCGCTAAATCTACCTGTCATTGGTGTAACGTATCAAGACTCGTCAGGAATTGAAGAGGCGATAAAACAACATTTTCCAAACTCGTATGAAACAAAATTACAAGCATACAAAAAATTGGGACCTCGACACAAAGTCACGTTAGGCACTTCAAGCCAAATTTACACAAGAAATGAAGGCTGTACCGTAGAAGAGGCTAGCATGCTCTTAAATGATTTAACATTGCAGGGTTCAATCCCAGAACCGCTACGAGTCGCGCAGCTTTTGGCAAAAACAATACTCTTGGGCTAGCCCTCAGATGCCGACTTGCCGCCGTCAATGTTAAGAATAATTCCTGTAACCCAATTTGCTTCATCTGAAGCTAAATTGACTGCGGCATTTGCAACATCGACAGGCTCGCCAATTCGATTTAGTGGCTGTCTGTTTTCTAAAACCTTTCTTGCCTCAGGATCATCAAGGTAAGGCTTTATCATGCCAGATTTGATAATTCCTGGATTGATGCAGTTGCATCGAATATTTTTTCGAGCATATTCTACTGCAATAGCTTTTGTAAACATTGAAACTGCAGCTTTTGTTGCAGAATAAACGGCAAGATGAACTTTTGGAATTGCACGCTCACTTGAAATTGAACCAATGTTGATAATACATCCTCCCTTTCTTTCAAGCATCTTTACTACAACAGCTTTTGTCATCTTGAAGACTCCAAGCATGTTCACATTTATCAAATTCATAATATCAGAATCTGACATCTCATGGAAATGAACAGGATCATTGATTGCACCCGCATTGTTTACTAAAATATCAATCCTGCCATAAGTAGAAGCTATTTGGTCAATCGTCTGAAGTACATGTGACTCATTTGTAATATCACAAGACATTGAAACTGTAGCGTTTTTTTTGGAGACAGAATTTCGCGTTTTCTCTAGTGATTCCAAATTTCGTCCAAGCAAAACAACTCTGGCTCCTTCATCGACAAATCGCTTTACAATACTTGCGCCAATATCACTTGAGGCACCTGTCACTATTGCGACTTTGTCCTTTAATCGCATACTAGTAAATGGGTATAGGCATTTTAAAAAGAGTTAGCAAAAATCACATTCTGTAACATTATTTTTGTTTTAATTGCTTGATATAAGCTAAAATCGCCGTATAATCAACTGCTTTTTGAAAAATTTCATTTGCCTTGGCACTGATTGGAAGATTGACACCAAAAGCCCTTGCAGCCTCATTTATCGTATCTAAATCCTTTTTTAGGTTAGTCAGGGTAAATGTCGGCTCAAAGCTGCCCTTTATCATCTTGTATGCCTTGTTTTCACTCATCCCTGTCTTAAAATAAGTTGAATTTAGTATCTTCAAAAATATCTCAGGATCTACATTTGCTCCCCTTGCAAGCGTTATTCCTTCAGAAATGGCAAGTGCAAGCAATGCTATCTGGATATTCATTGCAAGCTTTACAGCGTGAGCTGTACCAACTTCTCCAAGAAAAAATATCTGATTTGATATAGTATCAAAGACCTTGCGATATTTTTCAAAAATTATTTTATCTCCAGAGACCATCATTACAAGCTTGCCGTCAATTGCAACATTTGGTCCGCCCATGACAGGAATATCAAGCATAGTTATGCCATGCTCTGAAAACTTTTTTGCAATAATTTTTGATTCCACTGGATTTATTGTGCTCATATCGGCTACAACTAGGCCGTCATGTCTTCCTTCTACAATGCCGTTATTTCCAAACGATACATCCTTTACTGCATCTGCATTTTTTACTATAGTAATTACAACATCTGATGAACTTGCAACATCTTTTGGAAAATCAACTATCTTGGCTCCTTTTTTTGCAAGCTCGATTGTTTTGCTTTTTGTTCTATTGTATGCAGTTAACTCAAACCCAGAATCCAAGAGGTGCATGCCAACAGCACTGCCAAGCATTCCTGTGCCAATAATTCCAACTCTGGTCATACTCTATCTTCTTTCCTCTGCTTTTAATTTCCATTTAGAAGACCCTAGCATAGGTGTTTCAAATTCTAGACGGCCAATAACTTTGTCGCCTCGTCTTACCATTGCATAGTCTGACTTTTTTGTCTTGAATATTCTTTCTTTAGGCTTGTAACTACCCTCAATAACTTTTATTTTGAATCGATTGCTTGCCCTTACAACTAGCTCCCTTGCAACGTTTACATCTCCAATCCATGAAAACATCTCAAATGATCCAAAATTCTGCGTCGTGATCTCATAATCGTATAGCCTTGCCTCAAACTTTTTTTCCTGCTTTTTTGCCTCGCCGTTGAGCCATTCTA
>JACOWO010000069.1 GCA_016176745.1 Nitrosopumilales archaeon | reverse complement strand
ATTTTTGGTGGGAAAATCTCAGACGAAGATACTGTAAGTTTTTTGAAAAATCTTGCCATCAAAGGCGAAACTGATGATGAACTACTTGCAATGTTAGATGTTATGCAAAAATTTGCAACTAGAATATCTCCAAAATGTAAAACTACGCTCATTGATGTATGTGGTACTGGCGGAGATAATATGATGACATTTAACATATCAACTGCAGCCGCATTTGTGATTGCAGCCTCTGGTGGAGCGATAGCAAAGCATGGAAATCGTGCAGTATCAAGCGTATGCGGAAGTGCTGATATTTTTGAGTACTTTGGCTATGATCTAAATGCATCGTCTGAACGAATTACGCAGATTATTGAAAAATTTGGGATAGGTTTTATGTTTGCACAAAAATTTCACCCTGCAATGAAAAATGTGGCCAAAGCACGAAAAATGATTGGCACAAGAACTGCCTTTAATCTACTTGGTCCATTATGCAATCCAGCAAACGTAAAAAATCAATTGATTGGTGTTTTTTCAGAGGATTTTCTTGAACGCATTCCAAATTTGTTAAAGAAAAAAAACTCAGAGACAATAATGGCTGTAAGATCAATAGATGGGCTAGATGAACTATCCACTACAGCAAAAAATCATGTATGTTTATTAAAAAATAAAAAAATTCAAACATTTATCTTAGATCCACAAGCAGTTGGTCTTAAAAAATCTGAAATTAAACAACTTCAGGTTACATCAAAAGAAAGTGCGATTAATGCTTTTGTATCAGTTCTAAATGGCTCTGCGAACAAAGCAATGATAGAAACTACTGCACTTAATGCAGCTGGTGGCTTGATTGTTGCAAATATAGCTGATAATTTCTCAGCTGCAGTGAATATTGCACTAGACACATTACAAAGTGACAAAGCATACAAGCTATTCAGAGAATTCATTTCTTATTGTGGCAACAAAAGTGTGTTAAAGGAGTTAGAAACATAATGCAAAACGTATTACAAAAGTTGATTCAAAATTCTCAAAAAGCAATTGATGAAGGAGTTTATGAAATTGCTGAAAAATTACAAAAATCTCAAATGGATTTAAATGATTTAATCAAAAATAGCAATCATGCACCAATCATTACTGAAGTAAAATTTTCTTCTCCGTCGTTGGGAAAAATTCGTACCACCTCAGATCCAATTGTAATAGCAAATTCAATGATAAGAGGTGGAGCAATTGGCTTGTCAGTACTTACTCAACCATATCTTTTTGATGGATCTCCAGAATTTTTTGTCAATATACGACAAAATGTGAATGTGCCATTGCTAATGAAAGATATTGTCATAGACAAGATCCAAATCGAAGCGGCACAAAAATTAGGTGCAGACTATATTCTGCTCATAGAATCGCTCTTTGATAATAGATATCTAAAAGAAATTGATGAGTATGTAGATTATGCTCATAAAAAAAACCTTAGAGTTCTAATAGAATCACACACAAAAACTGAGTTTGAAAACTCGCTTAAAACCAACGCAGACCTAATTGGCATCAATAATCGAAACCTTGACACTCTTGATTTAGACATAAAAACCACAAAAATTGTTCTTGATGGATTTGATAAATCAAGGATTATTTTATCAGAAAGTGGAATAGAGGCTCCTAAAGATATACAATTTTTACATGACTGTGGTGCAAGTGCTTTTCTTGTAGGCTCTAGCGTAATGAAAAGCGATAATATTGAAACATTTGTGAGACAATTGGTGAACGCATTATGAAGACAGTACTTCCAAAACATGGCAGATTTGGGGAGTTTGGAGGCAAATATGTCCCTGAAACCTTGGTTCCTGCAATCGAAGAATTGGAAGAAAATTATCTCAAACTCAAAAACGACAAAGGTTTCAAAAAAGAATTAGATTATTATCTTAAAAACTATGCTGGAAGGCCAACCCCACTTTACTTTGCAAAAAATCTAACCAAAAAAATTGGTGGAGCAAAGATCTATCTAAAAAGAGAAGATCTCCTCCATGGAGGGGCTCATAAAATCAATAACACCCTTGGTCAGGCCCTTCTTGCAAAGAAGATGAAAAAAAAGCGAGTTATTGCAGAAACTGGAGCAGGTCAACACGGCGTAGCAACAGCTATGGCTTGTTCATGTCTGGGTATAAAATCTGAAGTCTATATGGGATACAAAGACACAATCCGACAAAAGCTAAATGTTTTTAGAATGAATCTTTTGGGTTCAAAGGTTCATCCAGTAAAATCAGGATCTCAAACTCTTAAAGACGCAATAAATGAAGCAATACGCGACTGGATTACAAATGTAGAGACAACATACTATCTATTAGGCTCTGCAGTAGGACCACATCCATATCCTATGATGGTAAGAGACTTTCAAGCTGTAATTGGCAAAGAAATAAAAAAACAGATGAAAGAAATCACAAAAAAAATGCCTGATGCAGTAATTGCATGCGTTGGGGGGGGCTCTAATGCCATAGGTACGTTTTACCCAATGCTAGATGATAACGTAGAAATGATTGGAGTAGAGGCTGCAGGACATGG
>JACOWO010000068.1 GCA_016176745.1 Nitrosopumilales archaeon | reverse complement strand
CTTCTTTATTTTTTTTACCCCGAATTAGAAAGTAAATTCCTACTGGAATACCATAAAAGATTACGAACATAATCTGTGCCATGACCATCGGATCAATAAAAGCGTCAGAACATTCACTCTCACCAGCTTCAACACACCATGACCATAACATAGAATAGAATATGGACAAACCAACTATGCCTGCAATTGGCAATAATAACAAAATATGATTAATTTTCATTTGTTTTACTTTGATTATCTTGGTGTTAAATGAATTGGTTAAAGGAAAGTTAGGAGTTGAATGAGTGATGATAGATATTGATGAGCATGGAAAAACTCTTGGGATTATCTTACTGATAGTAGGGTTACCAACGGTGATTTTTGGTTTCTTTTCCTTGTTTACACCTTCATCTAACCCACCAGTTTTGATTGCAGGGGGTATAGCTTCAGTCATTGGATTTGTCCTCGTTAGATCTGAGTAATTTTTTCATACTTTCCTTTAACCCAATCCTATAACCCAAAATGAAACAACCTAACATTGTTAGGTAATTTAGAATGTAAGTCCATATTGTGATACTATCCAAGGCTTGCATTCTCAATTATTGTTTTCCACTTGTCCTGCCCTTTTACATCAATTCCACAAGCCTGAGCAGGTGTCTTGTTGTCCAAGCTTGTGTGTGGTCTTATGTAGTTATGATAAATCTGATAACCATCAAACATAACTGAATCTTTTTTCTACGCTGATTGAATTAATTTCTTTATATCTTCACAAAATTCTGGCTTTTCGTTTTGACCTAGAACAAACTCAAGATCCTCGTTGTTATCAACATCCATCATTATTCGCCGCATCAAAACAAGCGAGGTCTTTCTAGTACGAGTCCTTCCAGTATGGAGATGGATTTTGTAGCTGTCCTCATCATAATGAGTCTCCATGATGTTAACTGGACTTCGAAGCAGTGCATTTGTGCCATCAAATCTTCGCGAGGGAACAACAAGGACAGAATTTTCAGATGAAACCTTTAACAAATAATCAATGTCTTCTCTTTGCATAAATGGAATATCCTGTGGAAAAACAATAGAAACATCAAATCCGTTTTTCTCAAGATACTTGTCTGCAAGAGACACTGCATTATTTACGCCAGTTTCATTATCATCTGAAATCTGAATCACATCATATGATTTTCCAATTTCTATAGCATCTTTGTCTTTTGTCACTACAATAATAGTATCAATGTCAGAATCAACTATAGTCTTTAGAACCTCTTCAAACATCAGCTTGCACAGCTCAGCTGTTACATTTTGTGGAAGCGACAGCCGAGTCTTTGCCTTTGAAAAAGTCTTTACAGGAATTATTGCAGCTATTTTCAAGCTATACGCGGACTTGTTTTAAAATAAATGACCCCAAAGCGTCCTCGTCTAGTTTTCCTGACATCTTTATTTTTGTATCATAAACGTTCATGCCAAGGCTTTCAATTTTCTTTGACAAGATTTTGTCCCTTGTATCAATTACAATATTAGAGCAGACATCAGAGTACATCTTTGCAAGGCCATAAGGCGATACTTCGATTCCTGCAGCCTCTAGATATTTTGCGGCAGGACCGCTTATTGCCTTGTTGCCAATAATTGGTGAAACGGCAACAACTTTCTTTTTTGCTTTTGATAATTCTTTTCGTACTCCCTTGATTGATAGCATTGGGCCAATGCTTGTTAGCGGGTTGCCAGGTGCAATAACTACAACATCAGAGTCCTGAATTGCGCCAATTGCCTCAGGGTTTGGCCTTGCCTTATCTGCACCGATATATTGTATTCCTTCTACATCGTCTTTTCCGCGATGTTTTACCCAGTATTCTTGCAGGTGCAGCTCGCCCTTGTTTGTAGTAATTCTTGTTTCAATAGTGTTATCTGTAACTGGTATTACTCTAATCTCGACTGCAAACTTTTCACACATCCATTTTGTAATTTCTGTTAGATTTTTTCCGTTTTTTAGCATGTTTGTTCTAATCAGGTGCGTTGCAGCATCCCTGTCTCCAATTCTAAACCAAGTCTCTTCGCCAAAGACTTCCATCTGTCTTAGAAATCCAAATGTGTCCTTTTTTATTCCCCAGCCCTTGTCATAGTCAAGCAAATCAGCAAGGCCGTAGATTATTGTGTCAATGTCAGGGCATACATACAGACCATATAGCCAATAGTTGTCGCCAACATTTGAAATTACGTTAATGTCATGCGTTTGCGATGCAAGACCTCGGACAAGTTTAACAGAACCAGTGCCCCCAGATAATACCGCTATCATATTTTTTTCAGCTCTTAAAACTCCAATTGAGAACCATGGTTGTTCCATATTACTTTTTCAAATTTAGCAAATTTTTCAAAAAAATTGAGTATTTATGGATAGATTTATTACCGCCTCAGAGACGAAAGTTTTCGTGACGAGCAGAGCAGCCGTTTTTACTGTTCTTCTATCTGCGATTCTTGTATGTTCTTCTATCTGCGATTCTTGTAGTTGGAACAATTTCTCCTGCACTAGCAGCCCAGCTTGAAATTAGAATGAATCCAGAAGCAGACTTTGCAACTGGTGATATGAAGTACCAAAAAACAGTATTTATCGAGTATGAGGAGGGCGGAAAAATTGCCGACCAGCTGCGCGGAAAAGAATTTTCGATTGTTTTTACTGCTGATGCAACAGATCCAGGTGTTGCAAAGCTACAAGACCAGCTTAATCAAAATATTGCAAGCAAGGGCAGCAGCACTCACATTACTGATCTTATCGTAGAGTATTCAGCTCATCTAACAGGAAGAGGATTAAACACATCAATTGATTACAAGGTTATACTAAAACCGACAATCAATAATTATGTTATTAGACTATACTCTGAAAATAGTCCTGCCCTAGTTGATGTAAGCTGGCGAGGACTGGCAGTAAGTGGT
>JACOWO010000127.1 GCA_016176745.1 Nitrosopumilales archaeon | reverse complement strand
AATTTTATTTTAAAGTTTGATAACATTACATCAAAAATAATAATTGGAATTACTCCAAGAAAATAAAAGCCAAGAGTTGGAATCAAAAAAGAGTTTTGTACGATTGATGTTACTGCATTTATGATCAAAAATAATGTTCCAACAATTGATGCAATGCCAAACTTGTAGTTTACAAAACTAGATGAAAAATAAAGTATTGATGAAAAAAGAAATGGAAACGCAATTGTTGTAAATGCAACTGCAAAGTATGGATCTGGATTGAATTTAAAATGTGCCGTGTCAGAAAATGGTAACGAAAGAGAGTAAAACAATCCAGATGTTGATAACAACACAGCTAGCAAACTAACAATTATTAAAAAATGAAATAAAGTGTATGAATTTGAAATTAATTTTTTATTTGAATATCTTACAGTTGATGTCATCGATGCAGTACTGCAAAGTATCATGCCAAAGATCAAGAAAAGGTGTGGAGGGCTAAGTAATCCATCAAGACCAAAGTTAGAGTGCCAAAAAAAATCAAGCGGTCCTGCACCAATGAGTATTGCAATACCTAAAATTGCAAGCTTGACTTGTTTTGCATGTTGTGATTTTGTTTCATCTGGTAAATTTTTCCAGCTAAAAAATTTGATTACAGTACTTGCAAGTGCAATTGCAACACCGGCGTAAAGAATTGCATGTGGTGAAGAAAAAAATGTTTCAGGTCTATTCAAAAGATGGTTTGTGACATCCCAGCTACCACCTATTGTTACAATCAAGACACCAAGACTTACAAGAATTGTTGATGCAAAAAATAATCCAGAATATTGTTTTCTTGTAAGAAAGTTAATTGTCTTTTCCAATATTACCAACCTTTTCCTAAAATATCGACTTTGGATTCTAATTAAGGATTTGAGACTGCGACTGAATAAACCTCAACGTACTCGTCCTGATAGTCAAGGTGGCCGCTTTGAGGATAGTGCGCCAAGTCAGTATAGTGAGGTAAAATGACTGTTTTTACGTATATGGTAAATTCGCCTACAAAGTCAGGCGTGATCTGCAGGCCAATATGATATTGATCGCCTGTATTTACTGGCCTGCTAAAGGCCTCAATTGATGGATGTTTTGCAGTAACTGTTTTGAGTCCTGCAGTATATTCAGATCCTACTTCATCTCCAATCAAAATATAGTGTGGCGATTGCGTAAAATCAAATTCTGTAATTTTGACAATGTCATCAATTTTGCCAAGACTTGGAAATCCAATTGATACGATTTGAATGTCTGCTGGATCACCAATGTTATTTGATGTGATTTTAATTTCAAAAGATTCACCTAAATTAATTTCTGATTTTTCAAGCTTTACATCCAAAGTTGGTTGTGGAACAAGATCCGGCTTTTCTAAAAAACTTGGTGGCAAAACAAATAATGTTAGTGAAAAATATGCAACCAGAGAAACAGCAATTGCACAATAAAGAAATAATTTTTTCATTAACTAATGTTTGTCTGATTCTAATTTAAGATTCGTTTTAAATATACTATATTTAATACCGAATTTTTATCTCATATACTCATTAGTATATGAAGCCCAGATCGGTTATGTACCTGATGGTAAAATAATTTTCACAGCGTTCCGCTAATACAGCAAAATGAGAGTACCTACACATGACCACAGGTTATTGTGTCAAATGTAGGACAAAAAGAGAGATTCAAAGTCCAAGTTCAGTTACCCTAAAGAACGGCAAACCAGCCGTCAAAGGTACCTGCCCCACTTGCCGTACCAGCATCTTCAGAATTGGTAGCGCATAGT
This sequence comes from Nitrosopumilales archaeon, assembly GCA_016176745.1. GTDB lineage: Archaea > Thermoproteota > Nitrososphaeria > Nitrososphaerales > Nitrosopumilaceae > VHBM01. Next base: position 8,484 of record JACOWO010000127.1, on the reverse strand, counting down.
GGATATTTTCTTTTTTTTAATTTCGTATAACAACTAGTTAATTTTTTAAAAAATTATTTTTCTAGTATTTCCATTCATCAGAATTTCCATTCCATAAAGCACGAAATGGTTTTGGATCTTTTCCTATTTCTTCTTTAATTCTATTTTCTAGTGCAAAAAACATGTTTTCCATCGCATCAACGCCACCGTCTGCAAAAAGATCTTTTCCAATTTCTTTTACTCTTTTTTTCTTTTCTTCAATATCAGAAGAATTTGAGTTTTGCAAGCAATAGGTTAGAAGATCAATCATTTCTTCTTCTAATAGAAAGTCCATTAGTAGGCTGTTTTTTCTTGTTTTTTATACTATTTGAGACTACAAAATCAGTATTTTCAATGAGCAGCTTTGGCAGATAGTTTGTCATGGATTTGTGCCAAAATTAGTTTGGCTTTTTCCTTGTTGTCGTCTTCTTCTATTTTTGCATCCATTATGGCATCAATCTCATAGCTCTTATCCACAAGCACGTTTGCCACATGATCATCAAGTGTTCCATTTCCAATCAAATAGTATGCAAAGACTGTATTTTTCTGACCAATTCTATGCAGTCTATCTTCTGCTTGTCGGTGGATTGCAGGACTCCAATCAAGTTCTGCAAAAATAACATATCGTGCACGACTCAAGTTGATGCCGATGTTTCCTGCCCTAAGACCTGCAATCAGTAGTTTTGTTTTTCCATCTTGAAATGCATCAATGCTGTCTTGTCTTGCCTTGTCGGTTTGACCACCAATTATAGATGATGGAGAATATTTGCCTAGTCTTTCATGCAATAGTTGATGAATGTATTTGTGATGGCAAAAGACAACTACGCTTTCCTCAATTTCCATTATGTTTTCAACAAAGTTGATGACGTATGGAAGTTTTGCAACTCCTGCAGCTTGGCGTTCTCCTTGTATAGCTCGCTGGTATGATGCAGATTTGTCAAACATGGACTTTGCGTCTCTTTGTTCTTCTTCGAGTTTTTCCCAAATTCTGTTTAGCTCCTTGTGGTAGTATTCAATGTCAGCATCAATTACCTCTTTGTATCGCACCTTTTCTTTGAGCTCTTTTAGCACGTCTGATTTTTTTCGTCTCAGCATTACATGCTTTCGCAGTTCTTTGTGTAGTGACTGTCGTTTGTTTTCAAGAACAATTGCCTTTCCTTTATCATTTACATAACAGAAATATTCACAAAACTCTTTGAAGTTTCCAAGAAGGCCAGGCCTTAGAATATCAACAATTGGCCATATCTCAGAGCCGCGGTTATAGATTGGAGTGCCTGACAGCCCAATTCTGTACTTTATAGATTCTAGTGCGGCCAGTTTTTTTACGGCAGCATACTTTTGTGTGGTGTTTGAGCGAAGGTTTTGAACCTCATCGCAGACAAGGGCCTTGATGTTTAACTTTAAGAGGTCGGGTAATCTCTTGTGCAAGAGCTCATAGTTGATAATGTAAAAATCAAAGATGCCAAGATCCTGATTCTTTCCATGACGGATAATAAATGACGTAGGGGCTTCGCCCTCAACTAGTCGCCCGTTTCGGCTTTTTCTTTTCAAAAATTTACCAATCTCTCTTTGCCAGTTGTTCAAAGTGACAAGTGGAGCTACAACAAGTGCTGGAAAGGCTTGTTTTTCTGTAGCCAGATAAGCCAATGTCTCCACAGTTTTTCCAAGACCCATTTCGTCTGCAAGCAATGCATTTCCGTATGACTTTATTAGAAAATCAAGGCCTTCTTTTTGGAAATTGAGCAGTTTTCCTTGAAACTGTTTTCCAGGGTTTGCACGTACAAGTTTTTCAATCTTTGGAATTCGTTCTTTTGGCTTTTGATGATCCACGAGTTTTCTTTTCCAGACAGACTTTGATAGGATCTCAAGTGGATATCGCTCAAGGATCCATTTGATTTGCTTGACATTTCTCTGACTGTCAGGAACGATTGCCTCGTGCGGACCATCACCGTACCAAGATTGTGGGATGACCTTTGAGACCATGGTAACTGCGCGTTGGCCTGTTACTTTCCAGCTCCATGTTTGCGAGTACCTATCAAGCACGTATTCAAGCGTACCAAAGTTTTTCATTTACGGCATATCCCTAATTTCCACATATAGCGTAGAATCAGTTTATGAATCTTGATTTTTGCTAGTACGATCGATGGAAATTTATATCAGATCATTGTATTGGGTTGTTTTAAAATTTAATTAACAACTTTTTGATTTTTTCAGAGTCACAGTTTAAAGATAAGATAATTTGTAATATGGTATGGAGTTTTTCCAGGATAACGAGCCTGATCTTGAAAAACCAATCATCATTGCAGCAATGCAAGATATGGGAAACGTTGGTGCCATTGTAATTGAACACATAAACGAAAATCTTAGAACAAAAAAATTTAGAACCGCAAGATCTTCGTATCCAACTTTTGTTCTTGATATGGGTGGCCACATAAAGCTGCCAGATGACAAGTGGGAGTATAGACACACAAAAGACATGATCATTTTTGGAGGTGGTGCAGGTCAACCACAAGCAACTACAGAACTACATGCCATATGTCAGGATGTTATTGATATTGCAAAAAAATATTCTGCCAAGTTTATCTATACGGTTGGCGGATTTCACACCACACGAGAGTTTGGCAAGTCACCAAAAACATACGTAACTACAACATCAATGTCGCTTACAAGGCAGATAGAAAAAATGGATCTAAACACAACACCACAAAAATCAATAATCACGGGATTCAATGGCTTGATTCTAGGATATGCCAAACTAAACGGAATACAAGGGATAGGACTTTATGGTGAGCTTGGTGAACCATCCATTCCCCAGTATCGTTCTGCAAAAAGTGTCATAAACACACTAGAAAAGCTGACATATCACAAGTTTGGCGATACAAGAGAGCTTGATTCACTTGCAGATGAGCTGGATGAGAAAATGAAAAGCAGATGGTCTGCAGGTTATAAATTCTAAATTTATTTGTGTGATTTTGACAAAATGTGACAATCACATTCGCAAAGATGCGTCTTGTGGTCGTTTAGACAATCAATGCATTCGTAATGTCTGTGTTTTTCACAGTTTGCGCAAATCATAGATATAGTCTATCTTTAGCTATTTGAAAAGCTTGTCATTTTGATTTACCTGTATCAATCTCACTTTTTTTGATTAGTTTGTCAGTCAGTTCCAGATATGTATGTGGGTCCATCTCTTTTGCAAACCCCTTGTCTATGTTAATAAGATAAATTGAGTGCAGCCGTGCGTTTAGTATTTCATCTACCTCAATTGGCGGATTTTTATAGAATCTATCACAAAAAAATTTTACTTTTTTGATATCGCTTTTCTTTCTTGTATTAGGTGGTTCAAGAAAGATTTTTGGAATTGGTAAAACTCCGATTACCGGAATTGCAAGTGAAAACTTGGAACAGTATTTACTGTATCGTGCAATCTTGCTCATTATTCTTGCGATATAGTAATCAACAGTATCTAGTGCATGCTCAGGCGGTGTAAAACCTGTTTCTATTTCTATTATTGTTGTGCCGTCTCCTTTTGTTGCATAAACATCACAAATCAAAATATCAGAGACTTGTTTTTCAACATCAACTGAATACCCGTGTGCAATTAGATTTGTTGCGCAGATTAATTCAAGAACAGAGTGGTTGATTTTAACCAAGTTCTGTTTGTACATCTCGATTAGTCTCTGTCTTACAAAGTTTAGTTTTGGCAGATCTTCTTTTTTTAGTTGTGGTGCAAGTCGTTCTGTTATTTCATATACATCGTCTTGAAATCGCTCTAAATCCAATTGATGAAACGATGATTTCTAGGATTTAAGAAGCTTATCTGATTAGATTTTTGCTAATGTGCTCAATCTGCCTTTTGCAGTTACTATTATGATCGAAGTTATTGCCACTAGTAGTACAAGTGTAGCTATTGCTCCAAATTCAGGTACAACTGCGCCATTTACAATGTCGACTTGGGTTTTTGCAATTTTGTTGGTGTTTACTGAATCGCCTTGCTGTGCCTTAATTATGTAAGAGCCGTCCTGTTTCCACAAAGGACCTCCTGTCTTTATTTGGGTCATAAAACTTCCATCTTGGTTTGCAGTTATCTGATCAACTGCAACTATATTTCCAATAGGATTTGTGACACTAATCGTAATAGGTATGCTTGCGATGCCTAGATTTGATTGCCCCTTTAGTTCGATGATGGTGCTTCCAGGGTTTAGATTTTCAGCCCAGATAACAATTGGCAGTGTTTTTTTGTAGGTTTCCAAGGTTTGAGTGTCTGGAATTACAATACAGTCGTTACATTTTTGGGTCATAAATTCGGCATTGGCAATGCCTACGTATGATACTAAAGCAAGTAACGTAATTGATACTGCTATCGGTTTATGCACAAAGATGTGTGCGTGAGTGATCTTATGCGTGAATGACTCAATAAATATTGTCAAGAAAGAGAAAAAAGAATAGATCCTAATCTTAACAATCAAAGTAAAAATCAAACAAAGTGAGTGGAAGATTCTATGTACTAGGGTTATCACTTATTGTGCTTCTCTTAGCCAATGTCCCGCTAGCGCACTCTACGCTGTGGGATTTGATAATAGCTGTAAAGCCCGCAAAAGATGTTTTCCAAGCTGATGAGCCGTTGTATATTTCAGGAAGCGTTGTAAACCATGCGCAAAAACCTATCGTAAATGCAGAAGTAAAGATCAGGCTTGGCTCAGATTCCATAGTTACTACAACTGATTCTGAAGGTAAATTTTATCACGAGTTTGGCATAAAGGAGCGAATTCCTGGAAAGTATATTGTAAATGTAGCAGCTACATCAGAAGATGAGAAGATAGGTCTTGCAAGTACCACCTTCATTATCAAAGGAACTGCCTTGGCATCAGCTCAGATTGCACAAAGTTTTGATGACGCATATTCGTTGCCTGATAAGGATATTGATTTTGAAAATGATCCAATCAGTGCACTAATTTACAAGTATCGCCAAGACATCGCAGCAAAGCTAGAAAAAGAAAAAATCAAGCAAGAAAAGTTAGATGACTATCAGAAATTTTTAGATGAACAGCGAAAGATTGCAGAGATGAGACTGCAAGAAAGACTTGTAGAAGAAAAACCCGGCGGTGGAAATTATGTTGGATCATGGCAGTATGATAGGTTTGTTGCAACGCTTGAAAGCGGTCCTGCAAAGGATGTAATTCTAAGACAGTTAAACTATACAAACAAGATGTGGGAAGAGGCAAAAGTATCAATGCGTCAGGTGCTTGAAAACGGAGGAACATGGAAAGATGCCATGCAAATTTTTGTTAACAGTGCGGCTCTTTCAAGAGAACAGATGGAATCACTAACCAAAATAACCAACTCTACAGACACAACATCTGAACAAGTCAATGGAACCTTGCCTTATGATTTACTTGATTCAGTAAAAAATGAAAGTGCTGCTAAAGAAGAGTCACTACAGTTTGATGTTAATGGAACTGCCATAAAGACGGGCCTTAAGGGAACGATAATTCGTCTTAATGTAAATGGCACAATAATTGAGTTGTTGGTAAACGGTACAACTATAACTCCAATTACAAATTCTACGAAAAACTAGATATTTTTTGATTAAAGTTATTTCTAATTAGATCAAAAAAGAACAACTTATCAGTTCTACGCGGGTCTTATATTCAAAATTTGTAAATGATTTTTAATGAAACATCTATGTGTTCCCTGTCCGTCCTGTGATGGAGACAACCTATTTTATACAAGATATGAAGCTTCGCTCAAAATTCTCCAGGAGCGAAGTTGGCTTTTGTGTAAAGATTGTGGTTATCAAATTCAAATGGATAAATGGAAAAAGTCAGTGTGCTGTGCCTAAAACAGCCTTCCTTTTTATTTTCAGCTAGGTTATAAACCAAATTTTATTATTTTATTGGTTGGGTCTAAAGCGATACGTTGCAACACGCCTTCTCACCATGTTGGGTGTGCTTATGGCCACATTATTGCTAACAATTGCACTTGTTGGCTCTAACATGGATGTGATCTTAAAGCAAGGAGTTGCCTTTCAGGTACGAAGCGAAATAACTCAAAATGCAGCTATAGCTGGTAGCTTTGTAAACGCAGATGAATTTGAAAAATTTGTACAAGAACAAATCGACCAACGCTCTAAGGCGTTAGGTCTTGACTCACCTTGGTACTCGCCTCAAAGAATCGGGTCAACAATGTACAAGATTTTAATTTTAGATTTTGGACGCGCAACGTTTCTTACAAGTGATTCTGGGTCTTCGGATGTAAAAGACATATTATTAGAAAAGATACCAAAAACGGTTCTTCTTTTTACTACAGCAACAATAATAATTTCAATTATAGGAATTTTTCTTGGTTCCCTAGCTAGCAGCAAGATTAATTCTAAAATAGATAGAGTGACATCAACTTTTGCTGTAGTTAGCAGCAGCTTTCCGGTTTGGTGGATTGGAATGATTATGATCTTTGTTTTTGCCTTTGTGTATCATTTGTTTCCTGCTCGGGCAACCCCTTCTGTGTTGCCATCAGATCCAGGCTATATAGCCGCACTTTTGTATCACATGACGCTTCCTTTGATAACAATTGTCTTGATAGGTTTTGGTTCGTGGGCATATCTTGTCCGCAATTTTATGATTGGTATTTTGCAAGAAGACTTTGTTATTGCAAAAAAAACTATTGGCATAAATCAAAAAAAGATAATTTATGGTCATGCGCTAAAAAATGCCGCGCCACCAATTGTTACTATCTTAGCACTTAGCCTATCAGGTTCGCTTGGTGGAGCAATAATTACAGAGGCAGTTTTTGATTGGCCTGGCATGGGCCGTCTTTATTTTGAAGCAATAAGTGTGATGGATCTTCCTGTGATTATTGGTGCAACGTATGTCTTGACAGTGTTTTTCCTTGCAAGCATCTTTGTTGCTGATTTGCTTTATGGGTATTTTGATCCTAGGGTAAAGACGAGCTGATATGAGTACAGTGCCACTAAATGAAATTGGCCAAGAGTTTGTAAGAAACAAAATTGGTCTTGTCGGAATTGGAATTTTGGCTACGCTTTTTATTATTTCAGCCATGGCTGCACTTACAATACCGCTTGAAACCCTCAAAACATGGAATAATCCAGAAAGCTGGCTAGAATTTCCAAAGACGGCACTTCCTGCATGGATAAACCTGTTTCTTTCTGAAAAAATTCCAGAGCACAAGATTTTAACAAATTCTAAAGATTCGCTTCAGAGTACAGAAGAGCTCACCATATTTTCGCAACAGTTTAGTGTTGTTTACGAGTTTGATGATTTTCCAAACGACTTTATCTACGAATTTACAGCAAAATATTCTGGATCTCCGCTTTTACAAATATCTGTAATAAGACCTGATGGCATGACTGTGGAGCTGTTATCACGTTCACTGCCATACTTGGAATCTGCAGTGCATCATGAACGTGTGTTTTCAACAGATAATGCAGTCAAAAAAAATCTTATCTTACAGTCTGAAAAGTTCGGCTTTCTCCTAAATGAAATTTCAGCCGAGCAGATTGTTTTTTCAGAATCAAGCGTACAAAAGGTTCTAAATGGCAAATATGTTTTTTTGATAAGACTTGTTGGCACAAGTTCGGAAAATGAGATCGTAGAATCTAGCTTGATTTTAGGAGGCAAGGTTTTTGGATTTGTTGGAACAGATGAACTTAGACGAGACCTTTCTGTCGGATTGTTATGGGGCACGCCACTTGCCTTGTTTATTGGCATAGCAGTAGCGATTGGTTCTGTAGTAATGGGATTGTTGTATGGGGTCTATGCAGGATTCATTGGAAAAAAAACAGATGAAACAATGATGAGATTTAATGATGTGATTTATGCGCTTCCGGCACTGCCATTTTTGATTATACTTGCAGTAACTATTAGCAACAGCATCTTTGTGATGATTGGTTTTCTTATGATTTTTGGATGGGTTGGAGTTGCCAAGGTCTCACGCAGCATGGCATTGCAGATCAAAACAAGGCAGTATGTTGAGGCCTCAAAAATAATGGGCCAGCGTAGCTCAAAAATAATTCTAAAACACATTTTACCTCAGCTTTTGCCTTATGCATTTGCAAGTGTGGCAATTTCTGTGCCTGCTGCAATCACAACAGAAGCAGGCCTTAGTTTTTTGGGCCTGGGGGATCCAAGCTTTCCGACATGGGGTCAAATCCTTCATGATGCAAGCACACATGGAGCTGCTGCACGAGGTCTTTGGTGGTGGGTTATACCGCCAGGACTTATGATAGCAGTAACAGGGCTAGCTTTTGTGTTCATTGGAAATGCACTTGATACTATAGTTAATCCAAGGCTTAAACGATAAACTAGCTTATGCTTTTCTTACATTTTCTTGCAGTACAGGATCTGGAAGATTGTGTCTTTTAGCACCAGATATGTGATTTCCTGTTTCACATGCCTGACAGATCGAAGAATCATTGTATGTTCTTATGCCACATTCACAGGATTTGCA
>JACOWO010000101.1 GCA_016176745.1 Nitrosopumilales archaeon | reverse complement strand
TAAAAGCTGGATCCGGAGGTGTTACTGTAGCTGAGACAAGAGGAAAAGGAGCAGGTGAACGACCAATGGTTGGAGGTGCAAGGGGAACATCGAGATACATTTCAGAATACAACAGGACAGACACAATTACCACTATTGTAGATGATTCTAAAGTGGACTCGGTTGTTAACGCAATTTTAGATGCAGCGCACACAGGTTCTAAAGGAGACGGAAAAATCTTTGTTGTACCTGTAGAAGAATCATATGATATCGGTACCAAGCAAAAAGGTGCAGTATAGTTTTCATTATTGCTTATTGTTAAAAGAAAATTCTTGGGCTCGAAGAAATTCAGCTTGTTTGTTTTGCTATTTGCTTTCTTTTTTTGAGTTTAATGGCTGCAAAAATTCCTATGCCTATAGCAGCTGTAATTATTGATAGCTGCAATATGTCAAAGTCTGGCTTGATGCTTGGTGGATACTGGTAGTCTATTGTAGCATTATGTGTTACTATATGCTCGTTTCTTAACGAGTCTTTGTATTTTATTATGATTCTAATATCATGCTCGCCAACTCGCGGCTCACCATCAAACTCTATTGGTATGTTGAAAGGAACAGGAGAGTCAGGTTCTAGCTCATCAAGATATTGTGTTTGTTGTTTTATGTTAGAATCTTCTCGTGGCTCCAAAGTAACAAATGCAAACAAGCCATCTGTGTTACCTTCATTGAGGATTTCACCTATCACCAGCTGCCTGTCACCTAGCTGCTTTAGCTGTACATTATAGATCGACGTTTCAATTAGTCCGCTGACATAGAAATCAACACTTCTTGAAACTGTTTTTCTTTCCCCATGAGCATCAAAAAATGTAATATCCATTGGTGCATGAAGTACTGCGTTTTTTAGATTATCTGGAACATAGACATTAAACGTTATTAGCTTAGATGATTTTGACTCTATGCTTCCCACCTTCCAGTTATTTTGATCAAACACTACATTTTCTACATTTGAAATTGATTGTGATGTTGAAGAGATAGTGCTTGCTGTATTTTGTAAAATAACTTCGACTCCTGACAGTGGTGCAGTCCCAGCGTTTGAAAGCTCGACAACAACTTCATTATTTTTTAATGAAACCAAGAAAGGATCAATTGCACGCATGTTTAGCAGGCTAAATCCAGTCACCTTAAACTCAAAATCAAAGAAAGAATTTCTTGTGCCACTTTCTCGTAATCTAGAAAAATCTACTTTGATAGTAGCTGGATACTGTCTAATTTGAACGTCTTGGCCTACATTTACAAAAAATGTTAGTGCAAAGTTTTTTCCTGCAAGAGCATTACTATCATTGTCTGCATAAATCAGTGAGCCAACACCAGCAGCCGAGGTAAATCCAATTGGTAATGATAATTGGCCTCGAATTCCGCTAATATCTTGCGTACCTACATTAGCTAAAACAACAGTAAATGGGACGTTTCTGTCTCCTGGCTCTACTTCCATTTTTTCGTCTTCTGTACCAAAGTAAGCATCAAGAAATTTTACGTCACCAAAATCTCTTTCAAACGGTGTATCTGCACTTTGTGCAAAAGCAGACAATACCGAAATTTGGCTCAATAAAATAAGAGCTAGAATTATCTTCATGCTATCATCTCCATTTTGTTCTCTTCTTCGAAAACTCGTCCATCCTTTACACGCAATACCCTATCAACATCACCAAACTGTGCTCGCTCATGTGTAACAATCACAAATGTTTGGTTCAGTTTTTTTGCCATTGATTTCATAAGTTGTACGATTGTCTCTGCAGATACTGAATCCAGATTGCCTGTTGGCTCATCTGCCAGTACAAATGATGGTCTGTTAATCAGCGCCCTGGCAATAGCGGCTCTTTGTGCCTGACCGCCTGAGATCTTGTTTGCACGCTTGTGTAGCTGACTTTCAAGACCTACTGTTTTTAGTAGTTTTGTTGCATCATCAATTGTAGCTTGCTCTATTCTGTGTATATCACGTGGCAGGGTTACATTTTCTAGTACTGTAAGATCAGACAATAAATTAGCAAACTGGAAAACAAATCCAAGCTTTGAATTTCTAAATGAAGATATTTGATCATCATTGAGTTTTGTTGTATCTACGCCATCAATGAAGATTTTTCCACTGGTTGGCTTGTCAAGCAATCCAATCATGTTAAGTAGAGTGGTTTTCCCAGAACCAGAGCTTCCTATGATTAATAGAAACTCTCCTTTTTTGACAGTAAAGGCGGCATTACTTAATGCAGTTATCTTTGTGTCACCTTCTCCATAGATCTTTGTCAGGTTCTCTACAACAAGTGCGTAATCAGACAGTTCTCATCGCCTCCACAGGTTGAAGTCTGGTTGCCTTGAATGCTGGATATATCGAAGCGGCAATTGCCAATCCAAATGCCATCAAGGCCGTTTGTGCGATTTTTGACCAGTCATAGCTAACCTCAAGCGGAATAGAGTTGTTAAATGTCATTTTGGTCTCTTTGGCATATGTGGTATATGCAAGACCGATTGCAGTACCTGTTGCTGCACCTATTGCGCCAATTATGATTCCTTGAAACATAAATAAAATCAA
>JACOWO010000100.1 GCA_016176745.1 Nitrosopumilales archaeon | reverse complement strand
ATATTTGCCTTGATCAAAGCTTGCCTTTACTGTATAGGTTCCAGGTTTGAAAATTTCATTGAGTTTGATTTCGGATCTAAAGTCTCCTGCAACGTTTGGCACACTAGTTAATGTCAACTTAGTTGGCGTATCACATAATCCTTTTTTCCCTCCACTTCCCCCAGATTGAGTACAGCCAAGAAACGTTACATCTTTACCATTAGAATCCTTAAATGCCATTGTGACTGTTGGAATTTCAAAACTACTTCTTGCTTGTAAGTTGAATACACTTCCAAATATGACTAGTTTTTCACCAAGATCATAAGATGCCTTATCCGTTGCAAGTGTGAGTGGCTCTATACTTACTGCAGCTTCCTCTGCTTTTTCAGTTACTTTAAAGAAGATTTGTTCAGAACCAATATCTTTTGAAACCGTTATTTTGTAATTTCCCAGTCTTTCAGGACCGTTTGGAATTGTAAATTCATAGCTAAATGTGCTATCTCCCGCAAGACGCATCACATCTGATTTCTTAAATTGAGTCTGTACGTTGCCTGTTAGTGCACCAGAACGAATCTCCTTTGCAGAAGCAGGTGATCCTAACTGTAATATTTCAATATCAAAAGATGTAATCCATGCAGTGTTTAGCCTTCCAGTAACGGTTACCTTTTCTCCAGGTCTGTATGAGACCTTGTCTGTCTTTAATGTGATTAATTTTGCTTCTTTGAGGTCTGCTACCAGATCAAATGTTGCTTCGGCGTAATATGTTGAATATTCTGCTGTTATGCTATATTTTCCATAAACAGGTTTTACTGTATTCATAAAAACAGAGCCAGTAAATTCACCCTTTGCGTTTGGATAAAGAACACCGCTTGTAACAGTCTGCTTTTCTGGATTGATTACCTTGTACTTTAGGCCTTCAAGAGGAATTACATCAGTAGTTAAGGCCTTGATTTTTACAAACTGTCCTACAAGATATGCCTCTTTTTCTGCGGTTACTAAAAGAGATCCGGGCGTTTTTTCCTCAACCTGTACAACTTGAGTGCCAAGCGAGAATTTAGTCGATGTGCTTCCTTCAGCATATTGTACTGTAGCTGTGTATTCGCCACCATTAAAGCCTAATACTTTGCTCAGATTTATTGTTGTTTTGTAAGAAAGGTTTTGATCAGGAAAAAGTGTTATAGTTTTTGAAAAAAAATCAGGGCCTGCTATATTTACCTTAATTTGTGCAGGTTGAAAGTATGGCTTTTCAACAAACATACGTTCTGAAACTTTACCTGTAATAGTTGCAATGTCACCAAAAATATAATTTTCTTTATCAGTTGTTATAGAAACTGTGACTGAAGTGGTTTCCTCTTCTATTGGTAATTTTCCATTTGATTGTCCACGAGTTCCAAATTCAAATACCCAATCTGCATCAGTATCTGTATCGTATCCGTCATAGGTTCTCTGCCAGCTTGTATAGTCATTTTTTAGGTCTGTAAACTTTGGTGTTTTATCAATAACGTTACTTGCTTTGTCTCTTAATTCAACTACCTCTGCGACATCTGGAAACCACAGTGCTTGATAACTAAGAAGTAAATAGCTATCAGGACCTATTGATGTTCCATCTGCAATCTTTAGTGTTTTTTTAAGAAGTGTGGTAGATGCTATAGACCATCCCCCAATATCTATTGGTGAGTCAGTTGGGTTATACAGCTCAACCCATTCAGCGATCGACTTTGAATCATCACCTGGAGGATTGATATCAATTTCGTTAATTACAACATGATCAGCTATGGCATTAGTCTGTCCAAGTGCAGGAATAACAGTGGCTCCTAGCAGAAGTGTAAACAATCCAAAAAGTATCTTTGACTTTATCAAATCCAAGGCCTCTTATAGTTTGGTCGTTAAAATGACCATTTTAGATTGGGATTGAGCAAAAGTTGAGCTGTTAGTAAAAGTACCATGTCTATGCCGCCTCACGCCTATAATTTAGGCCATTATTAGTAATAAGACCTACGCAGAATTGCTACTTTTATCACAAGCTGGGCATTTTTTATTTATGATTTTTTCACCGCAGTTTACGCAAATCCCTTCTCCAAATTTTTCTAACATGATTTTTCTTCTCCTTCCCACAAAAACTTTAATTCCAAAATAAACCAAAATTGCAATTATTACTGCATAAATTGGTGCCATGAATGATATCAACCCAATCATGACAAACAATACTGCAAAAATCAAAATTATGTCACGTTTTTCAAATTTCAATTTGCAGTATCTTGTGTAAGATTTGATAAAAAGTTATGCCAGTGCTCAGATCGTGAGACAGAATTGTTACTTCATCTTTTATCATTACTCTAACTCTTCTTCATCGCCTGGCAGATATTGTTTGTATTTTAGATGATAAGAATTCTACTTTTTAAAAATGGTGGGATTGGCAGGATTTGAACCTACGACCTCTAGCGCCCAAGGCTAGAATCATACCAAGCTAGACCACAATCCCGTTGTGAGCTCAGATTTTGCTCCCCAATTTAAGCTTCACAGATGATGATTTTAAATAATATTCAAAAACAAACAAACCGTTGAAAATTGATGACTATGTT
>JACOWO010000028.1 GCA_016176745.1 Nitrosopumilales archaeon | reverse complement strand
TTATTGTCTGTGTGCCAGAGTGCTCAGAAGTAAAAGAAATTGCATTTAATGTTCCATTTACACACAAGGGATCATCACGTGAAACTTCCTTTGGTGCTACAACCAGCTCTTTGTTGCAAGACGCAATTAGCTTTATTGCACAATTTTTCCTTTCTGCCTTTTTGATATCACTAGATGAGACATTGCGGATTCCAGTTCTTTTAATGTCTGGCAGGGTAACTCGCATGTCCATTATCCAGTTTGCAAGTATGACTAGTTTTGCTGCAGCATCAAGTCCGTCTAAGTCAAGTGACTCATCTGCCTCAACGTATCCCTTTTTTTTAGCATCCGATAGAGCTGACTTGAAGGACATGCCGTTTGCCATGTTTGTTAGGATGTAGTTTGTCGTTCCATTTAGTATGCCCTGAAATGATAGCACCCTTTCTCCCCTCAAACTATTTTTTGCATAGTTGAGAATTGGTGTTCCTCCACCTACAGTACCACTAAATCGCAGTAGCACCTGATTATATTCTGCAAGCTCCATAAGCGAGGGAAATGCTAGTGCCAGCGGTCCCTTGTTAACAGATATGACATGTAATCCTCTTTTTAGTGCACTTGTAATGTGTGTCATGCCAGGCTCTGCATCTTTGTAGTTGCTTACAGTTGATTCAACTAAAACATCGGCATCAAGATCATCTATCAAGTCAAGGCCAGAAAGGTTGCCGTTTTTGTTTGCATATTTTTTTACGGTTCCAAACTTTTTCTTTACCTCTACTAGTCTGTTTAGCTCAAGGCCTGATGAGTCAACAGCAGAGCCCTTGCTATCAAAGACTCCCACAATTTTTGGTTTTATCCCATACTGTGCATAGAGGTCTTCTGTTCTTGAATCAAGCAGCTTTGCAAGACTCTGACCTACTACTCCAAATCCACATAGTATTATTCGCAATTTATCTCAGACTCTGCTAACATTTGGCCTGTTTTATTAATGATTTTTCTATAAACTAGTCGTCTTTTTTGTCAAGATCCAATGAAATTGAATTAATGCAAAAGCGCAGGTTGGTTGGAGCAGGACCATCATCAAAAAGATGCCCCAAGTGCGCACCACACTTGTTGCACATTACCTCTGTTCTAAGCATGCCATAGCTTGTATCTGTTTCATATTTTATGTTGTCATTTTTAAGTGGCTTCCAAAAACTTGGCCATCCAGTACCTGAATTAAATTTAGTATCAGAGCTAAACAGCTCAGTTCCACAACAAACACATTTGTAGACTCCCTTGTCATTGCACTCGTAATATTTTCCTGAAAATGGCCTCTCTGTCTCCTTTTTTCGACACACCACATATTGTTCAGATGTAAGCTTTTCTTGCCACTCTTTATCTGTCTTTGAATTCTCTTTATTCATAATTTTTTTATCACACAATCCAGTATATCATTTTTTGTCCAGTTTTTTCCTCTTCTCTTCTGTTCTTTTCTCTGACTCAAATCTCTCCAAGTCATATTTTTTCAAATCAACAAACTTGAAAATTTTACTCAAGGTTGGATGAACCTTGTTTATTTCCTTGTACATTGATTGGGCAACCATTCTGTAATCTATGTGGCCCTGTGGAACTGTTCTCAGCTCAATTAGATGGCATGCTTCGCGCAAATTAAGATGAATAAAGTATGGATAGTTGTATGCAAAGTTTACAACATATTGGGCTTGTTCTGGAAATTTTTTCCTTATTGCGTCAAAGGCCTCTTTTGCTTTGTACATACAGTCATTAAATTCTTTATCAATTCCAAGTGTTACAATCTCTTTTGGAACTGCAAAGCCATGGTCCGTTGTCAGTAGCTGCCTTTCAATAGTAAGCACACGATGTCTGTGAAAGTCACGAAACATCCCAAAGTTTGTCACAAGATCAAAAGTGTATTCGGACATCTCAAATGCACGTGGTGGCCTGTGCCGTCTGTTTTTTCGAATATCTGCAAATGACGAGATGATTTTGCCTTTTTCCTTCGAATCAAATTTTTTTACATTTGCAAGTATTTTGTGGTATGGGGTGCCAGGGGATTGCTCGTATATTGCAGCAGCAACTATCTTGTCTACTGCCTTTGTTTCAGACTCATGGTCAACTAGCCTCACAAGTGTGCCTTCAGATCTGTCTCTTGACGCGTATTTTTTAGCAAAATTTGAGGCTGTTTTTTGAATCGTCTTAAAGTACTCTTGCAGTTCCCTGCCATACTTGTCGTCTGAGCGTCGAACAAATGACTTGATAGTAGAGTCAAGTTCATCCTTAATCTGCCTAGCAAGTACATGTTCCTCATTTAGACTAGAGCTAAACAGGATTGAAAGCATGTATTCAAAGGCACGCCCATTTCCGGTAATGCCTACATTAGTTAGAGTCGATGCAGGCAAAAGACTTCGTAGTACATCAAGTGCTTTTGCTTTAGTTGATCCCTTGTAAATTGTATTTGCAGATTTTATTTCGTCGTCATTTTTTAGTTTTGAAAAAGGTTTTTCATTTCCATCAGAATCTTTGAATGTGTATTTGTTGATTGGAAATTTTTCTCTTACATAATTTATCATTGGTTCAATGTTTTTTGAATAAACATCAAA
>JACOWO010000027.1 GCA_016176745.1 Nitrosopumilales archaeon | reverse complement strand
CTGGTGAAAAAACAACGCTAAATGTTGGAGGTGTTTTTGTTGCAATTGGCCATGAGCCAAACTCGAAAATTTTCCAAAACCAAATCGAGCTTGACAAAAATGGCTATATCGTACTAAAAAACAAAACAGAGACTAGTATAAAGGGAGTCTTTGCTGCAGGTGATGTCCATGATCACACATACAGACAAGCTGTTACTGCTGCAGGATTTGGCTGCATGGCAGCAATTGATGTTGACAAGTACTTGGCAGAAAACAGCTAGTTACATGTACACGATTTTTGACATGTGTTCTGCCTTTTTGAGTGCAGAATCAAACTCTGACTCTGAAAATACCTTTTGTTGAGAATACAAGCTCTCCAGAATCAATTTTGTATTCTTTCATTGCAGCATATACTGCACCAGATGATGGGCTAACAAGCAGCCTGTCTTTTGCAAAAACCTCTTTTACTGCAGAAAATGCCTTTACATTGTTTATTGTAATCCAGTCATCAACTACATATTCACGTTTCAAAAACAGATCAGGTTTTGCAGATTCCTCAAAGTTTCGTAGTCCCTGAATCAAGTGATTTTGCTGCGGCTGAACACCAATTATCTTTATTTTTGGATTTTTTTCTTTCAAGAACGCAGAAACACCAGTTACTGTACCGCCTGTTCCAACACCTGTAAAAAAGTGAGTTATCTTGCCATCTGTCTGCTTCCAGATTTCTGGCCCTGTTCCCTTGTAGTGGCCAAGATAATTTGCCTCATTTGCATACTGGTTTGGCGAAAAATACTTGTCAGGCCTAGATGATGCAATTGAAGTGGCAAGGGCTATGCTTTGGTCAGTTCCAGCACCTACCTTTGGACACAGGTCATCGCTTGTCTGGTATAGCTTTGCACCAAGTGACTCGATTATTTTCTTGGTTTCATCGCTTGCCTTTTCAGGAATTACAATTTCTACTTTATAGCCAAGCATTTGTGCAATGCCAGCAAGTGCAATGCCAGTGTTGCCAGATGTTGGCTCTATAATTATCGTCTCGCCTCTTTTTAGAACGCCACGGTCCTCGCCGTCTTTAATCATCCAGTATGCAGCCCTGTCTTTTACAGAACCAAATGGATTGTGGCCTTCTAGTTTTGCATGGTATGTTTTTTGATTATTGGATAATGATTCTAGTTTTACAAGTGGCGTGTTACCAATTCTGCTTAAGACCTCAGTGTCGCTAACTGCCTTTGTTGCCAAAAATTACTTCACTTTTTTAATTGAAAATTCAATATCCTTGTCTGTTTTTTTCATTTCCAATAGATCATGTCCATTTCTTTTTACCCATCTTGAAATGTCGTCTTCTGCTGCAGGATCGTCTGCTAGTACTGTAAGTATATCGCCTACCTGCATTCTTTCAATCTCGATTTTTGTTCTAAATACAGGCTCTGGGCAGAACAGTCCCCGTGCGTCTAATTTTTTGCTAGATACTGAAATATTTGTTCACCAATTTTGTTTTGCAAATATTTCCTATTAAAATCTATGTAGATTTAGTCAGAGCTAAAGCTAATCACAATCTAGGATATAGATTTAAGAAAAATAAGTTCATAGGTAATGATAAGACTTGAGAAAAAAAGAACCAGTAAACATAAAAAGACAGACAATTTACGCACTTGTTCCATTTTTGGATCTTTATGCAGCCTACAAAGTCAGGAAATTTATTTTGTATTTTACTATTATTGTACCTATTACTATAGGTGTAAGTTACGCACTTGAAGTGGTTTTTCCAATTTCTGATATTGATAGGTTAACATTAGAAGTATTTTCAGCATTATTTTATAACAGCATAGCAACATGCACAATAACAATTCCTATTGCTGTTTATCTAATAAGAAAATGGTCTAAAAAATGGAATGAACAGCTTACCGGAACTGATTATTCAGTGAATTAAAGCAATTCGTTTTTACATAATACTAACTGATAGCTACAACTTGTAATCTCAATTAGGATTATGAACTGGAAACCTTTTTTCTAATAAATTCCAATACTCCTACTCCAGGAATCAAGACAAGCATGTATGCTTTTTGAGCAAGTTCATCATATCGAATAACTCCAGTTTCCATTGTCTTGATCATCCAATTCATGATGTTATCACTAGTCATGAAAATTTCATTAATTAAAAAAATACCACAAAGTGCAAATCCAACACTCACTACAAATTTCCACAAGTTTCTGTTTTCTTCAAAGGTTAGTTGCATTGTGCTCAAACGTGCTTAATTTGTATATAGTCTTTTTTCCAAATGTAAGGCCATCTTACATTTTCGTAATCTTTACTATGATTACGAAATAAACACGTTTTTTTATCCAAACATTTTTTTCAGATCAACACTTCTACTATTTTCTGCCTTGATTTGTTGCCTGATTTTATAATCACTTGTGATGACGACACACCAAAGTGCAGAGCCAATTTTTTTATAATTTCCTTATTCGCTTTGCCTTTAATGGGCTTGGATTTGATTCCTATTGAAATTGGGTCCCCATTTATGATGATATTATCTCGGTTAAATTCAACATGTACTTTATATAACATTAGTAAAAAAATTGCATGTATAATAATTAAAAGGTAG
The DNA here is from genome assembly GCA_016176745.1 of Nitrosopumilales archaeon. GTDB lineage: Archaea > Thermoproteota > Nitrososphaeria > Nitrososphaerales > Nitrosopumilaceae > VHBM01. The sequence goes on along the minus strand of JACOWO010000027.1, from coordinate 1,456 downwards.
GGTAGATTGTCCTGTGCAGAATAAATCTAGCCAAATGCCAATCTACAATATGTTCCAAGGTTTTTTTCCCTTAGAATGCCAGAGTCATAATTTTGCAAATTAATTTTGTCTTTAGAGTTGTTTATCTTGTATCTGAGGTGCTCCAGTGTCTCTTTTCCTGATGCATAATCACTTCTCTGGATTTGAATTCTGCCTTTTTTCATTGCCGATAAGATATCATCTAGTGTGTTTTCTGACTCGATTACATTTACGCATCTGCCAAGTGTTGAAAGAACATGTGAATCGCTTCCGGCTACTCCCACCATATTGTTTTTTTGTGCAAACTGGGTTGCCTTTGCGTTTGATATCATATCGACATTGTTGCTGTTAAAAACCTCGATTAGATCACAAGACTTTGCCTGCTCACGTAATGCATCCAGTATGCTAAATGGGTGTGGTGCCGAAGTTATTGCGTTCTGGGATCTTGCCTTATCTATTATCTCGCCAAGGCTCAGTTCTGACCTTATACACTCTGTGTTTCCATAAACTAGAACGTGTGCACCATTATCAGTTGTAACTTCTTCTGCTGGATAGACTTGGATATTTTTGTACTTGTGGTGTGCCTGTTTGTATTCAAGCATCTGCTTGTATCCATCAAGTGTGTTGTGATTTGTAACAAACAATACATCAAGACCTAGTCTGAAAGACTGTTCAAGACATTAAAGTTTGAGTAGTTGTTATGACAATGCAGTTCTGATTTTAAAAGTTGCAACATACCGCATTTTTAATCAAGATATATTATGCTTTGCTGGAAAAAAATTATCTAAACAGATTCTGTTCTTTTGGCCTGATCAGTTTTTGCACTGTACTTGATTTTTGATCAAAGTTGTAATTTCGTATAATCGCAACTGGGCATCGCAGTGTCTTTCCCATCACAAGTTCAGATGCCGCACAAAGCTCATCTGCTATTGCAATTGCAGTAACGCGCAATACTCTGTCAAAGTCATCTTTTGTTCCAGCATAGTCAATTATTGGCTCAATTCCTGCTACCCCAACTGCACAGTTTGTCTGGCCCATCCTAAATGGCCTCCCAAATGTATCAGATATTAGCACTACAATCTTTTTTCCTGTCTTGTTTTGGATTTGTTCTTGCAAGTTTTTTGCAGATTTATCAGGATCTTCTGGCAAAAGTGTTGCGTATCCTTCTTCTACATTGCTTTCATCGACTCCTGCATTTGCACAGATAAATCCGTGCTTTGTCTCTGAAATTAAAATCCCATTTTCCATTCTTACAATTCGTTTTGTCTCAGACAAGATTGTTTCAACGACTTGTGGATTTTTTTGATATTCTGAAGCTAGACCCACTGCAAGGATAGACGGTATTACCAAGGAAAGATTTACTATTCGCCCTTCTTGCTTTGAGATAATTTTTTGTGAAATGACTAGTATGTCGCCGTCTTGCAATTTGATTTTTGAT
>JACOWO010000026.1 GCA_016176745.1 Nitrosopumilales archaeon | reverse complement strand
ATAGACGGTAATGATCTTGGAATAGAAAATCTATCAAACTTATTTTCACTTCCATTTGTAACTCCGCCAACAAATCCGTCATATGGTACAGATAAAGTAATCCCGATGATACCAGCTTTATTGATTCTCATACCACCAATACTTGGTGCTATTGGAATACGCCTAACATTGTATGTAGGATTGAATTCTATAATCAAAGTAATCACATCATACCTACAAGATTCTTCACAAGGTAAACCAAGATTCCTTAGTTATGTTTCTGCGATAGAAGGACTAGTTGGAATAGCAATACTTTGGGCTGGCTTTAACATGTTTTTTACAGATCAAATTGATTATAACACAAGATATGCTATTGCGGGAACCCTTCTTGCAGGATTTGTTTTAATCGCATTTTCCATTCTTGATAAAATTAGATCTCGTGTCCTAACTCACATGCTTAAACGAGATGTGTATATTCGAGTTTTGACTCTGATCGTAATTGCAGTAGTTGTTGGTGCTGCCATGTCTGTAAATAACAGCATAGCAGATGCAAGAAAAATAGAATTTTTAGGACCATATACCGCACAACAGATTTCCATAAACAGATACTTGGCTGATCTTGATAAAATACAAGAAAACACACATGATGTAAAATTACAATCAATTTCCCCAAATAATATCCAAAATTATGTTAACCAAAATAGCGATGTCCTAAACGTCATAAGAGTATGGGACTGGCAAGCTGCATTTGCAAAATTAAAACCAGAAATAGGTTTGATTCCCTATGTTGATTTTGAAGATAACGACATTCTAAGATTTAACAATACATTGTATTGGACAGCCTCAATGAAACCTATCTTACCGCCTTCTGTGAGTGTGGAAAATAGATGGTATAACGAACATCTAGTTTATACTTATGTACCAAATGGTCTTCTAACATTAGCGGCTACAGATGGTCAGATAGTTGATAGTGCTGAATTTTTCCATCAAAGATCTATCTATTATGGTGAAGGCGGTCTACTAGAGCAAACTTGGTCTGCCTATCCTACAAGCAGGGGAAGCGAAAGTGCCGAATTAAACAATGCATTTTATTCAGGAATTGGAGGATTAGACGTTCCACCTCCTTTAAGTTGGATTTTTGAGCCAAACTTCCTACTTTCATTTCCTAGCGATTCTATCCATATAATGCGATACAAGGATGTACATGATAGAATGAAAATTCTATATCCTTATTTTCTATATGATCTGTTTGGTAAGGAGCTTGATGTATATCCTATTACAGATGGGAAGAACACTTTTTGGCTGGTACCATTAATTGTTGGATTTGATAGTAATGATGTTCCTTGGTCTGTTGGAAATCCATATCTTAGATTAGTTGGATATGCATTGGTAGATACCTATAACGGCGATATTTCTTTAATAAAATATGGCGATGATTTCTTTTCTGATATGTTTGAGAGCCAGTACTCTGCTCATTTTATTGAAATGCCGCAATGGATAAAAGAGCAACTTCGCTATCCACAAGAGCTTTTCAATTGGAGAACTGAAATGTACAACATCTATCATGTAACTAATGTAGACATATTTATTCAAGCAAGTGAATTCTATGAGATCCCATCCGGATTAGAGACGTACTACATCCAGGCAAAACCACCAGGATTTGAAAAACCAACATTTCTTGGTCTGCTATCACTTGAGCTTCGAGGATCCCAGGGAAGGAACCTAGCAGGATACATGGTAGTAGAAAATAGCTTGCCAAATTTGGGAAAGATGCAGTTTTATGAAGTACCATTAAACTCTACAACCAAACTTATCGGCCCAACCGCTGTTCGTGAAGCGCTCGATAGAGACCCAGACTTTGCTCAACTAAAAACACTTTTGCGAAATCCACGTGTAGGTGATAACATATTGTATCGTGTAGGAGAACATGATGTTTACTTTATTCCAGTCTATACAGCAGGTGCTGGAGGAGTTGTTGCACAATTAGGTACTATAGCCTCTGTTGGGGCTGCTTTTACTGGTGAATATTATGTTGGATTAGGAAACACACAGCAACAAGCCTTTGAAGCATATCTTCAGAAACTTTCAGGTGTAGTTGCTCCATCTACAACAATCAATGGTGGTGTAGAGCTAGACAAAAACACAAGAATAGAAACTCTAAAATCAATATTTAACGAATCCGAAATTAAAATTCTGACACCCACTGAAATTCAAATCCCGCTATCATTCAAAGAAGGTGAGGCGACATTCTTTACAGAAACCGATCGTGAAGCGACGGAAAAACTAGTTTCTGAATTTATTGATAACTTTGTAAAACCAAGTGATAGAACATACATGTGGGAAAAAGATGGTATTCTTAATTTCGGGGTTATTATAGTTGAACAAAATATTCCAGAGATGCATTACATCTCGATATTAATAGGAAAATAATTCATTACTAGTCAAATGCAAAAAATTAGGAAAACATGGTCATATGTGTACCTTATTAGTTTTAGATAATGGATCTGTTTACACAAGAAATCTGATAGATTTTCTATCACAAGAAAAAATTAATTTTATGACTCTTACACATGATAAAATACAATTATCAGAAATAGCTAAATTTA
>JACOWO010000025.1 GCA_016176745.1 Nitrosopumilales archaeon | reverse complement strand
TTGATACAAAACCTTGTTGCAAGCGATATGCATGTTAAAGCGCTTGAAAGAAAGCCAATACTTCCTGATGTAAATACGCCTGCGCTTGGATAGTCAAGATAAATGATATCTGAACAAGATTTTGCAAGACGACTATTCTTGTTTGCAGTAATTGCAGTTGCTTTTTTTGCAATTTTTGCAGCCTTGATGTTTGAAATAGTATTGCCTGATATTGAGACTAGATACGCATGATTTTTTGCAAGGTTTGGATTATTTACTAGATCAAGTGGATCTATTGCACGAATCTTAAAATCAGAAAATGCCTCGCATAAAAGTGCGGCAGCATACGAGTCACCTGTTCCACAGATGATTGTATTTTGTTGTTTTTGTGTAGGAATTGGTTTTTCTGCCTTGAATTTATGCAAGAATGGAATTTGCAGCAAAATGTCTTGTTCTAGTGCCTCAACTGTTTTCATGTTTTATTGTCAGTATTCTTGCATATTAGACTACAGAAAATAATTTGGATATTTATAACGAATCTCAAAAACAGTTGCATGGAAATAACAGTCGGCCACACACCTGATGCAGATGATGCATTCATGTTTTATGCAATGCTTGAGGGAAAGATAAGTTCTGATGATTTTAAAGTAAAACACGTAATCCAAGATATCGAGGAGCTAAACAAAAGAGCAGTAAATCCAGATCTTGATGTAACTGCAGTTTCTGTTCACGCATGTGCATACATTCCAAATTATACAATTCTTCACAGCGGTGGAAGTTTTGGTATGGGTTACGGTCCCATTGTAATTTCAAATAAAACTATGGCAAAAGACGAGCTGCAAAAGACAAAGATTGCAGTTCCTGGCAAAATGACTAGCGCGTTTTTACTTTTGCAGCTAATGATTGGCAAGTTTGATTATATCGAGATGGGCTTTAGCCAGATTTCAGATGCAGTAAAGCAAGGAAAAATAGATGCAGGACTAGTAATTCATGAAACCCAACTTTCATACGAGCTTGAAGGCCTGCAAAAGATTCTAGATGTTGGAAAATGGTGGGATGGTTTGACATATGGCATGCCAGTACCGCTTGGCATCAATGTAATAAAGTCAGAGCTTGGAGTTGAAACTATACAAAAATTTGACAGATATCTTTCTGATTCTATAAAGTATGGCTTGGCACATCTAGATGATGCACTTGACTATGCAATGCAGTATTCTAGAGGAAAACCTAGAGACATGATCAAAAGGTTTGTCACAATGTACGTAAATGACATTACTGTAAACATGGGAAAGACAGGTGAGCGGGCAATCAAGCACATCTTTGAGCTTGCATCTCAGAAAAATCTCGTTCCCAAGTTCGATCTAAAATTTGCCTAATTAGCAGAGCCGTGTGTAGAAAATTTAGCTTTGATCCGATCTAATTATTAGTCATCTTTATTATCTAAAAATACGCAGGCAAAGACCGTATGAAACTGATTTTAGACTTTCAGCCATGCAAGGAATGTCATGAGTTAATGAATGAGCTGAGCAGCACAAAGTTTGTTTTTGCAGACGACCTGACAAAGGCAGACGAGTCAGCAAAGTTTTTGCGACACTTGACATACAACCATGCTGAGATAGTAAAGGCGGTATTGGGCGAGGTAAAAGAAAAAAAGCGAAGCCCAGAGTTTGACTTGTACCGATAAGCAACTAATAATTATCTTATTTTATTATAATAAAATAGAAAATGGTACTTGTTGACAAAAAACTTCTTGTCTCCGGCATTGTAATGGTAGCATTTGGATTAGCCATTACAGTATACCTTGATGCCACAATTCCTACCGGAAGATCTGGCATGACAGAAGAAGAGACTTTTGATCTTTTGACAGCACAGCAACAAAACCAAGACATGCGGATTTTATCAGGAATTATAGCAGGAATAGGGTTTTTGCTTGTTTTGATAAGCTTTGGTGCAAGGAAAAAGAGAAAGGAAGGCGGCGTAAAGACTATAGAAAAAAAGCCTGCAACATAGGAGCAGATTTTAATGCTAATTGGTCTCCAAGTCAGGCTAAATTCAAAATTTTTGTAATATGTTAAAGAAAGTATCACGCTGAGCAGGACTTCTTCCAATTTCTTTAACCATGTTTGCAAGCTCTAAAACAGAAGAGTTTGTTGGTTTTCCTGCAGCTCGATAAATTTCCTCAGAAAACGCAGTTCCAACTAGATCACTTCCACCATTTGCTAGTGCAACTTGTGCAAGTTTTTTCCCAAACGCTACCCAGTAGACAGATATGTTGTTTAGCTGGCCTGCAAGCATCAACCTTGATAGCGCAATTACTTTGAGATCATAAATTGATGAGCATTCATGTGTGACATGATGTTCTTTTTCAAGCTCTGTGTGGTCCAAGCTAAACTTGAGTGGGATAAACGTGATAAATCCATGTGTCTTTTTTTGAAGCTCGCGTAGCTTGATTAGATGATCAATTACGTGTTCTGGTTTTTCGACATGGCCATAAAGCATAGTTGCGTTGCTTTTTATTCCAAGGTTATGGGCCTGCTCTATTGTATCAAGCCGCTTTTTATTCCAAGGTTATGGGCCTGCTCTATTGTATCAAGCCATTCTTGGCCTGAGCATTTTCCTCGCACAATGAATTTTCTAACATCAGGATGAAAAAGCTCAGCCCCTCCACCAGGCATTGAATCTAGTCCTGCTTTTTTTAGTCGCAAGAGAATCTCTTTTACAGAATTTTTTGTAAGCTTTGATAGATAGAATATTTCGGCTGCAGTAAATGCCTTGATGTTTAGCTCAGGATGGTTCTTTTTTATGATTCTCATCATGTCTTCATAATAGTCTAAAGGCAGAGTTGGATGAAACCCGCCAACTATGTGGACTTCGGTTGCACCCATTTTTTTTGCAAGTGCAACTCTTTGTTCAATTTGATCATGGGTTAGTGTGTATGCATCTTCTTCATCGCCTTTTCTGTAAAATGCACACATCTGGCAGCTTGCCGCACAGACATTTGTGTAATTCATGTAGTATGATACGGCAAAGGTTACAGTATTTCCTACTAGGTTTTGCCTTGAATTGTTTGCAACTGCTCCAAGCATATGCAGGTTTTCGTAGTTC
>JACOWO010000024.1 GCA_016176745.1 Nitrosopumilales archaeon | reverse complement strand
AAGCCAATCTCTCTGGCATTATCAAAAATATCTCTATCAAGCCCAGCTAGAGGCAACCATGGAATAAAATTTTTCTTAAACACTCGCTTTATGATGTTATTTACAACATCAGAAGGAAAAATCAGCGGTGACAAGGAAAGAGATATTTTTCTTATCTTATTTGATTTTGCAACAAAGCACAAGATCTCAGCTACTGCTATTAACATGACATTTTTTGCACTATTTTTTATATCCACATAAAAAAATTCCAACTCTATCTTTGATTGTATAGTCTTTGGCAATATTCGATTTAAAATTTTGACTAGCTCTATTAGATTAGAGTCACTATTGTAACATATCACAATCTTAACATCAAATCCCTCCCTTATTGTTTCAAGACATGAAACTGCTGATAATTCATCATAAACACAACAAACTATTTTCTCATTTTGTGAATTATATGGTAAACCTCCATGTCCTTTATCTGTAAAAATACAGATGTAGCCATGTACTTTTGTAAGATAAGCATAGATCAATTTATCATATCTTTCCTGTGTGCCAGGTTTTGTACCAAGAGTTGTAGTTTTTTCGATCAATGACGAAGTTGCAGCAAGTTCTACATCTTTTGTCATATAACCAGCTGAATATCCATCAACTTTTACTAGGAATCTCTCTCCGCTAAGCAAAAGATTTGTACCTATCTTAGCAATTGCTGAAACTATAACATCAAACTCATTTTTTACCTGCTTTGCTATTGCCACTCTTTCTATTCCATACAGCAAATTTATCGTAGATGAGGCAAATACAGGATCATTTGCCTCAATTACTATAACAGAATCGTCCTTTGTAATTTTACTAAATTTTTGATTTTGAACTTTTAGTATGTTTTTGATATTAGAAACAAGCAAGTCAAGTTTGTTTTTAGCAAAAACTGATGGAAAAACAATTACAAATGAATTATCACTCATCTTCAAATGTTATATCAAGTTGTTTATAATTTTAGGATAACAACCAAATACGTTATCTCGTAATAATTATAAAAGAACAGAAAACAAGTCTTATCATGACTAAATTTACTCTCGAACAGATAGACGAGTTAAATACTAAACTCAAAACTCCACAAGAGGTTCTCAAATGGGCCTTAGATAATTTACATCCGAAACTAGCACTGGCATCTAGTTTTGGTGCTGAAGATGTAGTTGTAATTGATATGCTAATGAAGATTAACCCAAAAGCTAGAGTCTTTACATTAGATACAGGACGATTAAACCAAGAAACTTATGATGTAATGGATGCAATTCGTAAGAAATACAACATAAACATCGAAGTTACATTTCCTGATGCCAAAGAAGTCATTGAAATGGTAAGAGTAAACGGCATGAATCTCTTTTACGACAGTCCAGGAAATAGAAAATTATGCTGTGGAATAAGAAAAGTACATCCATTAAACAAAATGTTAGAAACTTTGGATGGTTGGATAACTGGTCTTAGAAGTGATCAAACACAAAATAGAAGCACAGCAAAAAAAATTGAAGTTGACGAACAACATAATGGTATGATAAAACTTAATCCTATACTTGACTGGACATGGGAACAGACTTGGAATTACATAAAAGCAAACAACATCCCATATAACAAACTCCACGACAAAGGATATCCAAGTATAGGATGTGAACCATGTACAAGAGCTATAAAACCTGGTGAAGATCTGCGAGCAGGCCGCTGGTGGTGGGAAAACCAATCAGATAAAGAATGTGGTCTGCATATGGATCATGGTAAATAGACATTGGCAAAGAGTAACGGTATTGCCAAACCTCTTGGTGGCAAGTTAGTAAATAGAATTACTACAAAAAATACAAGCGGATTATACTCATTTTCTGTTATCGAAGATGTTGCTAATGATATAGAAAATATCGCAGATGGCATATTCAGCCCACTTGAAGGATTTCTTGGCCAAAATGATTTTGAGAATGTAATTAGTCATGGCAGATTAGCAAATGGCATTCCATGGACAATACCAATAGTACTGGATGTTGACAACACAACAGGTAAAAAATTAAAAGACGAATCTGATGTTTTACTAAAAAATCCACAAGGAAATGGCTTTGCAATTTTACATGTTGAAGAGCTTTATTCATTTGATAAAGAAAAAACTGCAAAAGGGGTGTATGGAACTCTAGACACAAAACATCCAGGAGTTGCAAAAACTATGGCAATGAATGATTCTCTAGTAGGTGGTACTATTGATTACATTAAACGTCCTGATGAAGGCTTTATTAGAAAATATAGAAAGACTCCAACTGAAACTAGAGCAGATTTTGAAAAATTTGGCTGGAAAACTATAGTAGCGTTTCAAACTAGAAACCCACCACATGTTGCTCATGAAATATTACAAAAAACTGCACTTACTACAAGAGATGGTCTTTTTGTTAATCCACTTATTGGCAAAAAAAAGTCTGGTGATTTTACAGACGAAGTTATAATAAAATCATATGAAGTATTAATTGAAAATTATTACGCTAAAAATCGATGCAAATTGGCAACATTGCATACAGAAATGAGGTATGCCGGACCAAAAGAAGCAATACATCATGCCATAATGAGACA
>JACOWO010000126.1 GCA_016176745.1 Nitrosopumilales archaeon | reverse complement strand
TCGTTGAAAATAACATGGGATATGAAGCATCTATAGCAGTCTGGATTCCTCTAATTGTAGGACTCGCACCCGGATTGGTATATTGGTTTGTCATTACCGGAATGAGAAAACGATAAAGGAATTAACCCAAAAAACATCTTTTTCTTCTTTAGGCTGAATCTATAGTAAAACCTTCTAGTCTACCTTGTTGATATTATGATATACTGCATATGATTAATGACTTTGAAGACAAAAAATTCATGTGGAAAATCCCACTGGTAGTATTTTTGGTATTTGCCTTACTGCCAGTTAGCACTTCATTTTCGCAAACATTTGACAACGAGTCACAACTAGGAATCAAGCTTACAAACACACAACCATTTAGCTACAAAGACTCTGATGGAAAAACTGTAGTTATTGGCGAGGTAAAAAATACAAAAAACTTTCCAATCACTGGAGTAAAAGTTTGGGCGGGATTTTACGATAACGGCGGCAAACTTTTAGAGTCATCAATAGGAACACCTGTTCTTAGTGTAATTCCACCACAAGGAACATCACCATTTATTATAACATCAAAAAATGCAAATTCTGCAATTTCAAATATTTCAATTAACCTTCTTGGATTCAACTCATCTCCAATAAAACAGGCCTTGCTGAAAATAGAGCCAGACCCACTACGAATAGGAAATCAGGTTTCACTTTCTGGCAAGATTACAAATACTGGCTCAGTGGACAGCGCAAACACAAAAATTTATTTTATTTCATATGATGCATTCTTTCCGCCAAGAATTGTTGGCGTTGAAACCATTCAAATCACTCAAGCGATAAAACCTGGAACTAGTTCTAATTTTGAATTTACTACAGAACACAACACAAGGGCTTCTTCTTTTAAACTGGTTGCAGAATCAAACAACTATCTTTCAGCTCTGACAAATGTAGACAAACTTACACTTGAAATGCTTACAAGACTAGTTACAATAAACGATGTATCATTGTCTGATGTCGATGGAAACAAAATTCTTGCATCAGAACTTTATGTTGGAAAAGAAGTTTCAATACAAAGCAGTGCATGGATACAATATGCAACAAATCAAGCCCTTACAAGCCAGCCATATGTTTACTATGTTCAGATAAAACAATCAGGTGAGCGTCCACTTGTCGAGTTTATTGGAATGGCAGAAGGTGCATTTGTTGGAAAGTAAGCTGGACACCAGAGCATGATGGATTATTCTACATTGAAACATACATCTGGGATGACACAAACCGAGCCATTGCCTCGCCAGGCCCAATAGCACTGATACATGTAAAATCACAGTAAATTTATTTTCAAACAAACAACAAAACTCATGCCTCAATTCAATACAGTCGCATTAGGCGGGACATTTGATATAATCCACAAGGGCCACATCGAGCTTCTAAGAAAGGCGTTTTCAATATCATCCAAAGTGATAATCGGACTGACAAGCGATGAGCTTGCAATAAGAAAGGGAAAAAATCCAGTTAACAACTATTCAAGAAGACACACACTGCTGACATTAGCTATCTCAAGACACTTTCCAAACACTTCATATGAAATTAGCAAGCTTGTAAATGATTTTGGCCCTGCAGCAATTGAGGGAAATGTTGGAGCACTTGTTACAAGTGAAGAGACAAGATACCAAGGAGATATACTAAATGACTTGCGAAAACAAAAAAAACTTGCTCCAGTAGAGGTAGTATCTATTCCAATGGTTATGGCTCAAGATGGAAAGCGAATCTCCTCAACTAGAATCAAAAGCTTTGAGATTGATGCAGAAGGCAACTTGTCTCAAATTGACAACTAACTTGTCTATCTTTGAGCTAGCCGAATAAAACAAAAAATTTCAATCATAGAAAAATGAACATAGCAAACGAAATGCTAAGCAAACTTGGCAGCGATATTACCAATCTAAAGGAAGGACTAGACCCAGAAAACCTGGCATTTTGGTACAACAAAATTATTGCAGAAACAATTGATATGGCACCGCCCTGGCTGCATCTGATGATTGCAATTGACAACAACTTGGATGCAATGCCCTACTCTACAAGGCTGTATTTTCTCAAGGTTCAGGAAATAATGTCAACTGAGATGGACAAATCACTTATCTGATCCTTTTTACTTTCGTTTTTGATTTTCTGTAATGGATTTCTTTAACTCTTCATAGGATTCCTGATATTCTTTTTTCATTAGATTTTCAGGTTTTGTTTTGTTGTTCTTGTTAGTTTGGTGTTTGGATTTGGTTTTTGGTTGTGTCATAACAGAAGATACAGTCAGGTTACTCCAATTATAATATTTTTACACAATCCTATCTTACAGTCATGACAAACATAATCATCAGATGGATTTTGACAACCACAACCGCATGTGCACGTATAATCATTCAAGAATTGAGTCCAGATAGACTCGAGTTTGTATATCTCTGAATTGGGCAAAATTCCAAAAAATCATTCTAATTACAGAACACGTTCATCGGTATTAAGTAGTTCTAGTTTTTCAAATGTTGATCATCAGAAATTCATCTGTTTCATGATTACGCTGGTTCATATTACCACAAGACCACACAAGACCATGTTTAAAGAAATAATTAGAAGATTACAGTGCAAAAAAGAAAATACATCTAGTGATGTTAATGCATTCAAAGAATCTGATAGCAAGAAACCTGAAAAGGAATAGACACGAATTGAAGTGGAACTGCCCAAATTGCACTTTTCATTGGGATGGACATATGGAGAACTTTGAGCAAGTACTTGTCCATGAAAAAACACACTCAAAGAATATTGAGTGATTTTGCATGCCTGGTTTTCTTGGGGACAAACAAAACAACATTGTACATCATCTAGCCAACATGAAAGAAGAATGTAAAATCATCAATATCGGATTAAAAGACAAACAGTACTTTGATCCAGATACACTAGAAAATGCTCAAGCCAAAAATTTTTCTCCTTGTAAATTGTGTACTAGCAATTAAGAAAAAATGAGAAGATTAGGTTTGGCATATACCTATTTTTGTTCCTGATAGCATCTATTTTATGATGTCAAACCTTTATCATCAAGCAAAATCACGAGATAGCACATGATTCAGTTTATCGCAATTGGCATCGGAGTCTTAGTCGCTCTAGTTTTGATTAAAAAAATAATGAAAAGACAAACTGTAGATAAATTTAGCAAGTTTTGCAGAAAATGCGGTCAGCCACTAGAAAAAAATACCTGCATTAGATGTGGCAACTCTAAAGCAATTGAGTTTGGCATATAACAGATTTAATCCTTAAACTATTCTGAATTTTATTCTGTTTTGTCAATAACATGGCTATTTATCTAGCACACAGCTAAAAGAAGTCACTTATGGTTACGTGTACAAAATGCTATAATGAACATCATGATGAGTGTATGGGAAAAACCGGAATGTTTGATTGCGATTGCAAGTGTTTCAAACAATCAAAAATTGCTAGTCTAAATTTTTGAGAATTCTAGAACTAAAATAACCCACTAGCACTGAACTTAGATTCCTTTTTCAATTTCTATCTCGTCATTGATTGCTTCTGCGTGAGTTATCTTGTGCTGCTTTTCTATGACAGATTGAATAAAGTCGGTAAACTCTTCGGCCTGCCTTTGATCCTTTAGCAGTATGCTGTGGGCAGACTTGTCTTTTAGCCCGACAATTATTTCGTTTTCAATCACATCTAAAACCTCGGTGATAAAAGTCTCGTTTCCATCTTTTATGAAAACCAAACTTGCCAGTTTTCTTGCTTCGTATTTGTCAGTACAGAGAAATTTTTTCTTCATTAATCTTCAAGCAAGTATTTGTCTAACTTGTCTCTTGCTTTTTCACGCTTTTCCTGATGACTTTGAGAAACTGGTTTATCTTTTCAATAAGAATTGCCTTTAGCTCACCTGATAGCATCTTGCCTGACTTGTAGTCGTCATAGATTTTTTTCAGCTTGGAATCATCTGGCTCAAAGAAAATTCTAAGATACTGGTATGACACATCAATGTCTGGATTTCCACCTTTTTTTCGATGTTCTTCAATGTCTGGCTGGCCACCCGAAAATGCATACTTGTTTACCTTCTTTTTTACAATCTCTGGAGAATCTGTTGTGTAAATTGTAGTCGTCTCCTCAGAGGCAGACATTTTTCCTCCAGGCCCTTCAAGTGATGGTATCATGATGTTGTGAATCAAGGCAGGCTTTATCTTTCCAATTTTTGGTGCAACATCTCGTGTTATTCTAAAGTGCGGGTCTTGGTCAACACCTAGCGGTATCAGTACTGGCTTGTCTTCAAGAAAGCATGGCGCTGACTGGAGTGCTGTATAAAAAATCATTCCAGCATTTGTCTCGTTTGTAAAACCAAAGACTGCCTTTGTATTTGAAAAGTTGATCTTTTTTGCAACCTGTGCTGCAATTGGATAAAGCGTCTTGATGTTTTTTGTATCGATTATTATTTTTGTGTTCTCTGGCTTGAAGCCAAGCGCAATAAAGTCAAGTGCATTTTCGTTTGCAAAAAGCCTTGTTTCCTCAAGCGTCATGTTTTGTTTTGCATAGAACTTTTCATCATCTGTTAGCTGAAAATACATGTTAACGTCAAACTTTTCCTGTAGCCATTTTGCAAAGACCCAAGGCACAAGATGGCCAATGTGCGTATGTCCTGAAGGGCCTCGTCCGGTATAGAGGAAAAACTTCTTTCCTTTCTCATAATCATCTAGGATTCTGCCAAGATCTCGATGCGAGAAAAAAATACCTCTTCGTAACATAAAGTGTGATTCGCCGGTTATCTCTTCAATTCGCTGCAAAAGTTGTTTTGAAATTTTTTCAGTCCCAAACTGTTTTATCAGCTTGTCATAATCTATCTCGCCTTCTACATGCCACGGTGTTACAATAAAGTCATCAGTCGGCATTCATTTTGACTTGCATTAAGGTTTAAAAAGTCTTTTTAGGACTTGGTAATATTGTCCCAAGTTCTTCATCCTATTGAAAAAAAAATCATCAACGCATTAAAGGAAACAGAAAAACTCAACATCGAAGAACTAGAACAAAAAACGGATCTTTCATCTGATCAGGTTCGACGTGGAATTGAATGGCTAAAACTAAAAGAACTTGCTGATGTTATCGAGTCACAAGAAACTAAACACAATCTTAGCTCTTCAGGATCTGAAGTGCTCAAAAGTGGTTTGCCTGAAAGAAAACTAGTTCACCTGTTAAAGGAAGGACCAAAATCATTTGATGAGGCAAAACAATCCCTATCAGAATCAGATTTTCATGCAGCTGTATCTAATGCAAAAAGAAACGACTGGATTACAATCGACAAAGACGACTCTACAACAAAAATTTCACTCAAAGTTCAAGACCCACCACAATCTGCTGAAGAAAAAGTTCTCCAGGAAATAAACCAGGGAAACTTTGATCAAAATGCATTATACCATGATAAAAGTCAGCACGAAAAACTTGTCGGCTATTTTCGTCTCAAAAAACTTGGCCTCATTGAAGAGATTGTTAAAAAATCAAAAACAATCTCACTAACTGAAAAGGCAAAAGACATTGATACAAGCCAAACTGATCTTGCAGAAATTGATGTTGTTGCATCCGTTCCTGCCACATTTGTTGCAAGAGCACATCCACTAAAAGAAGTGATAAACGAGATTCGTGAAATTTTTGCAAGCCTTGGATTTACCGAAGTGCTTGGAAACTTTACGCAGCCAAGCTTTTGGAACTTTGATGCACTATTCACTCCACAGGACCATCCGGCAAGGGAAATGCAGGACACATTTTACATCAAAGACTCTGTTGCAGACAAAATTGCTAGCCCAAATCAGATAAAGCAAGTATCAAAATCACACAAGCTTGGATGGCGATACAACTGGAGCATAGAAGAGGCAAAAAAGATGGTACTTCGAACCCACACAACATGTGTTACAATAAAGTATCTTGCAGACCAAAAACCTGACGAGGCAAGGATATTTTCGCTAGGCCGAGTTTTTCGAAATGAAAAGGTAAGCTACAAACATCTAGCTGAATTCAACCAAGTTGAAGGAATTGTTGTTGGAAAAGATGTGACACTCCGCGATCTTATGGGACTGCAGCAAGAGTTTTACCGCAAGATGGGTCTTCCAAAGGTAAAGTTTTGGCCAACATTTTTTCCATACACTGAACCATCACTGCAAAGCATGGTTTACAACGAAAGACTCGGAAAATGGGTTGAGCTGTTTGGCATGGGAATTTTCAGACCCGAAGTTACAAAGCCGCTAGGTATCACAAAACCTGTTCTTGCATGGGGCGGGGGAATAGAACGCATTGCGATGCTAAAGTATGGATTAGATGATGTAAGAGAATTTTACAACAATAATCTTGGTTGGCTGAGGACTGCAATACAATGCCAGTAGTAACACTATACCTTGATAGACTGCAAAGACTGGTTGGCAAGACAAGCAAAGAAAAAATAATTTCTGCCATTCCATTTCTTGGCCTTGATATCGAAGAGCAAACAAACCAGTACATTCGCGTAGAGTACAGCCCAAACAGGCCAGACTATGCAACAGACTTTGGAATCGCAGCAGGCCTTCAGGGCCTTTTGGGAATAAAAAAAGGGGTAGTTAAATTGGATGTAAAAAGAGGACCTTACCAGCTAAAGGCAGACCAATCTGTAAAAAAAATACGCCCATATGTTACAGCAATTGTTGCAAAAAACGGAAATCTGGATGACGAGACAATAAGACAGCTAATCACACTTCAAGAGGATCTTCACTTTGGAATTGGAAGGAACAGGAAAAAATCCTCAATTGGCATTCATGATTTAGATAAAATCGAGTTTCCAATACGTTACACAACTGCCGCTAAGGAGCACAGATTCATTCCACTAGGCTCAGAAACTGAAAAGTCCATATCTGAAATACTGGAAAACACCGAAGTTGGCATACAATACGGCAAGCTGCTTGAAAACGCAGAATCCGTGCCAATTATTTTAGATGCAAAAGGAAATACGATATCATTTCCACCAATAATTAATTCTGCACTGACAACAGTCTCAACATCAACAAAAAATATTCTAGTTGAAGTTACAGCCACTGACAAAAATACTGCCGAAGATACACTATCAGTTGTAGCTGCAACTCTGCAAAATGCGGGATTTTTATTAACATCAGTACAAATTTCAGGGGCAAATAATACAACACCATCACTTAAAACAAAAAAAATGAGTCTTGGTGTGGAGCTTGCAAACAAGATTCTTGGCCTAAAGACGTCATCATCTGTTATCTTAGCTGCATTAAAAAAATGTAGACTGGATGCATTGCCAAAAAGAAATAGCATTTCATGCACAATCCCAAGATTTCGATTTGACATACTTGGGCCAATGGACCTGATAGAAGAAGTTGCACTAGGTTATGGAATTGAAAATCTAAAACCTACTCTTCCACAATCATCTGCGGTTGGGCAAAAAAATATTGTAACAAAGCAGCTTGACTTGCTAAGCAAAATCATGGTAGGCCTTGGATTTACTGAAGCGCTAAACTCTAGCCTTGTTAGCAAAAACATCCAATATGGCATGACAAATCGGGACTCGTTTGGCTTTATCCAAGTTGTCGAGTCAAAAAGTCAGGAGCATACAATTCTTCGTGATATGCTGCTTCCAAGCTTGCTTGATACTCTATCAAGAAATGTACATGAACAATATCCGCAAAAATTATTTGAAATTGGAACAGTTTTTTCTGCAGATGATACAATAAAAGAAGAACTCTCTTTGTGTTGTATCAGTGCACACAAGGATGCAAATTATTCAGAAATAAAATCAATTCTCCAGTCAACACTAAAAACTGGATTTAACATAGAGTGTGAAACAAAGACATCGACTCATTTCTGTTTTGCAAAAGGAAAAACTGCAGATGTAATTGCAAAAAACTCTAAAGTTGGTGCAATTGGTGAGATTGATCCTGCAATAGTTGAGAACTTTAAGCTGCGTATGCCTGTTGTGGCATTTGAGATAAAACTGTCTGGGTTAATATTCAACTAGATTCTAGATATCTGTGCCCAAATAGAGCATGCACGCAGACGGATTAGAATGACGATGATCGTATTTCGATTGCAATGATTTCTAATTCACCCAAGTGTGCAACATGGGCAACCCCGGTCTCAGAGCCAAACGAGGCCAGTGGCTAAAACCTATGACTTTGTGTGAGTCAGAACCGGGGGACATTTTTATTTAAAATCTAAAAAATAAAATAATTATTCTAACTGAAAACCAATGATGACAAATCACTGGCTTGTAAAGCAAGAGCCTACAAGTTACAGCTTTGATACGCTAGAAAAGGAAGGCACTGCCGTCTGGGATGGAGTTCACAACAATTTAGCGCTAAAACACATCAACAGCATGAAAAAAGGAGACGGCGTTTTTTTACCATTCTGGCGATGAAAAGCAAATAGTAGGAATCCTTGAGGTAATTTCAAACCCATATCCAAATCCAAAAGAAAAAGACAAGCGATTTGTAGTTGTAGACGTTAAACACAAAAAGCGACTAAAAAGACCAGTCACTTTGGCTGAAATAAAAAAAGAAAAAAAATTCAAAGACTGGGAGCTGCTGCGAATCTCAAGACTGTCTGTTATGCCAGTGCCAAAAGAAATCTGGGATAAAATACTAGAGAAATCACATCAAGATTCCTGAGATAATCGGTTTATTGATATATATGATATTTTTACTAAATCCATGGCAACTGCCTATGTTTTAATCAACTGCGAACTAGGTTCAGAAGAGGCAATCATACAACAGCTAAAGAGCCTCGAAGGTGTCAAAGAAGTTCACGGAACTTTTGGAGCATACGATATCTTGGCAAAAATAGAATCTCCAACAGTTGAGTCACTACGTGAAACAATAACATGGAAGATTCGCAAAATTGAAAAGATTCGCTCTACTTTGACTTTGATGGGCATAGAAGGCCAATCTTAAATCCTCTTTTTCTTGTTATGCTTTTGCATTTTATTTTCGTAATAAAAGATTCTGATCTAGGCAAAAGGGACAAAGAGTTTGACTATGTCAAACAAATGGCGCAGTTTTACAAAGTTTGGATAAAAAATAATTTTTCTAAAGACTTTGTTGTGCAGTGCGACGAGATGATAACAAAGCCTCGTGGATTATTTCACAAACTTGACACTACAACACTGCTAAAAGATCACAGAGACCGTGGTGAGTACATTTATCATTTTTACATGTGCCACTTTAGGCCACTATGGACTGACTGTACATGTGAGGGATATCATGCAGAAAATTTTGGAATGATCTGGTGGCAGCCTTCAAAAGTTCAAGATGATCTGTTGTTTTTGGCAGAAAAAAACTGCACTACAGTCTCACATGAACTGGCACATGAACTGCTACGACAAGGTAGAGACAAAAATTATGTTGAAGCAGTACATGATGTCTGGACAAAACACACATTTGCTAATTTGCCATTTGAAAAATATGACAAAGATTTTAAAAAAACAAACACAAATCCACTTTTTCTAACACTTGACACATCAAGTTTTAAACAATAAAAATTTCTGAATATATCTATGAAAATTTAAACTAGTTTTGTTACAGAATAAATTCTGTTTTCAAAGTTTGCAGTTTTAAACTCGAGTTTGTTTTCTGGATCCTGTTTTCTTGACTTGCTTAGCTTCTCAAGGTGGACAAGTGATTCGCCTTTGAATCCAACAGACGAACCATAAATGGCATCAGTCATCATTGTTCCATGATCGCCACGCTTTACATCATCGGCAATTTCATAGAACTTGATTGCTTCTCGCTTTTGAACTGGAGTTCCAGTTGCCTTGTTAAACGCAATTGCAATGTACATGCCGTTGTTTTTCACTGCAACAAGTATCTTGTGATTCTTTCCTGATTTTCCAGGAATTGCTTCATTTATCAAAACTTCACACTTGTGATACATGCTTGAAACATATGCAAAAAATCGGTATTGGGCAAACATGCCTTTTTCATCTTCTTCACAGTCAACAAATACTCGATGGAGTCGCTCTAGTGCTTTATCGTTCATGCTTTGTAGTCTGTCATCGAGTCGTCCCCTCTCTAACAGCTCAGACTCGCAATCCTTTGCAATTAGATGCAGGATAAAGTCTGGTAGATTGTAATTTTTAAGATCAGCAACAAATGCACCTGCCTGTGACATGCCAAATTTTGGAAAACCTTTTTTAACCATTTTTATTGTTACCTCGTTTTTTTCAGGATAAATTAAATCCCTGAACCTGTCCCCCCAAACACCATACTAGTATATCGTTTATGGTTTATAATTGTTACAAATTCAAGGATCAAAAATATATTAACAAGAAAAAATTCAAACTCGTATTATTTTCTAGGCATACAACCATTAAATTCTTGTAAAGAGGTACTAGTTGTTATGGAAATAGAAAGCACACCTGAGCTTGCTTTGAATGTATACAAAAGGCTTGAGGAAAATATTTCCAAATTTAGAAAACTAGTTGGAAGACCACTTACACTTTCAGAAAAAATTCTAGCAGGCCATCTAGAACAGATGCCAAACAAGGTACCACAAGAAGGAAAAGACTATGTCTTTTTAAGACCTGACAGAGTTGCATTACAAGATGTTACTGGCCAAATGGTACTGCTGCAATTCATGCAGGCAGGCCTAAAACAGGCTACACTGCCTGCTACAGTCCACTGTGATCATCTGATCCGGGCACAAGTTGAGGGAGAAACTGACATGAAAATTTCTTTGAGTGAAAACAGCGAGGTATTTCGGTTCTTAGAGTCATCTTGTAGCAAGTATGGAATTGGTTTTTGGAAGCCTGGCGCAGGAATAATCCATCAAGTTGTTCTTGAAAACTATGCATTTCCTGGGGGCCTTATGATCGGAACTGACTCTCATACTCCAAATGCTGGCGGTCTTGGCATGGTTGCAATTGGTGTTGGAGGAATAGATGCGGCAGAGACAATGGCAGGCCTTCCATGGGAGCTGCTTTATACAAAAAGAATTGGCGTTTATCTTACTGGCAAACTAAACGGATGGACAGCACCAAAAGACATCATACTATACGTTGCAGGCAAGCTCACAGTATCTGGTGGGACAAATGCCATAATCGAATACTTTGGACCTGGCGCAAAATCAATTAGCTGTACAGGAAAAGCAACCATAACAAACATGGGTGCTGAGATTGGTGCAACATGTTCAATTTTTCCATATGATGAAAGAATGGAAAAATATCTTAAAACTACAAACCGTGAAAAAATTGCCGAACTTGCAAACACACACAAGGAACTTCTTGTGCCAGATCCTGAGATAGAACAAAACCCGGAAAAATATTTTGATAAAATAATCAGAATTGACCTTTCAACGCTAGAGCCACACATAGTAGGGCCACACACGCCTGATCTTGCAAGGCCAATATCGCATCTGGCTGATGATGTAAGGAAAAACTCGTATCTTGATAAAATATCAGTTGCACTCATTGGAAGCTGCACAAACTCTTCATACGAAGACATGTCTCGTGCAGCAAGTGTAGCAGCACAAGCAAAAGCAAAGGGAATAAAATCCAAAGTACCACTACTTGTCACACCAGGTTCAGAACAAATCCGTGCAACAATAGAGCGAGACGGACAGATGGATTCACTAAAGGCAATTGGTGCTACAGTTCTTGCAAATGCTTGTGGTCCATGCATTGGGCAGTGGAGCAGGCCTGAGCTAAAAAAAGGAGAACCAAATACCATAGTCACATCATTTAATCGAAACTTTCCAGGACGAAACGATGGGAAAAGAGAGACAATGAACTTTATTGGAAGTCCTGAGCTAGTGATTGCACTTGCACTTGGTGGCAGTCTTTCATTTAATCCACTTAAAGACTCGCTAGAGACTCCAAGTGGTAAATTCAAACTGGAACCGCCAGAAATAGCTCCTGATGTTCCAAGCAAGGGGTTTAACAATGCAAGGGATGGCTATGTCCTACCGTCACAAAATCCAGAAAGCGTTCAGGTAATTATTGACAAGGACAGCAACAGACTACAAAAACTAGAACCATTTTCACGATGGGATGGAAAAGACTTTGAAAAACTTGTCCTCATGGTAAAAACAAAGGGAAAATGTACAACCGATCACATCTCTCCTGCAGGTGCATGGCTGGCCTACAGGGGACATCTTGATAAGATAAGTGACAACCTGCTTTTAGGCGCTGTAAACGCATTCAACGATGAGGTAGGAAAAGGAAAAAACATACTAAACAACAAGATAGAACCCCTTCCGCAAATTGCAAGACAGTACAAACAAAACGAAATAAGATGGGTAATAATTGGTGGCGATAACTATGGTGAAGGAAGTAGCCGTGAACATGCTGCAATGACTCCACGGTATCTTGGGTGCGCAGCTGTAATTGCTAAAAGCTTTGCAAGAATACATGAAACCAACCTAAAAAAACAGGGAATACTTGCCCTTACATTTGCAAACCAGTCAGACTATGACAAGATAAAAGAATCTGACACAATTAGTATTGTCAGTCTTGCAAACCTTGAGCAAGAAAAACCAGTAAAATGTATCATAAATCATGAAGATGACAAAGAGGAGATCTTGCTAAACCATTCATACAACAAATCTCAGATAGAGTGGTTCCGTGCAGGAGCTGCACTCAACGTTTTACGCACACGAGTAAAATAACCTAAAATACGTGGGGCCGACCGGAGTTGAACCGGCGACCTACGGGTCACTACAGCTCCAAACTTACATCATCTTGTAATCAGTAGCTTAGTTTAACCTCTGGAGCCCTTAGCGGTGATCTAATCGTAGACACTGTCGCCCTACCAGGCTAGGCTACGACCCCACAACTAATGAGAAAAATTGCTTGAATTTTAAGTTATTTTTGCCAACACTTTATTTGCAATTACACTTGACGATCATAGAGCATGGTAAAACCTGTTTTGTTGATTGTTGGTGCAATACCAGTAATTCTTGCAATTTTGATTGCAATACCAATGATCACAAAACCTGACATACCATTTAGCGCAGTTGTTCCAACTGACCAAATCGAACTGGAATATACAAAACACCAGCTTCAAAAAATTTCATTTGGCGTGACTGAAGAGACTCAATCCCAAAAAACAGAAATCCTTGTCATAAAAGATGACGGAACAGTTCGCTATAGTGTAATAGACAAAGGAAATCCAAAACCAGATCAGCGCTCAACTATTGAAGAAGAAAAGGTACGGAAGCTAACTGCGCTAATCAAGGAGACTGGCTTTATGGCAATACCATCTGAATCATTTGAGATTGGCGAGGATATTGACGCGTACAAAAAATCCTCACTCAAAGTAACCTTGAATGGACAAACAAAACAGATTCACTGGCCAGAACAAAATGCTACTAGCCAGTTTATTCCGCCGATTATAACTATGGTCGAATTAGAACTAGATCAAATAATTAGCGATATACAAAACAACAACTAGTTTTTGTACAGTCTTAGCTTCTTTGCAACAACATTTACGGCAACCATAAAGATTGCCCACCCAACTAGCTGTGAGACAAGTGTTGCTACACTTGGATCATAGTTTAATGTCAAAAGATAGTACGATACAAGCCATCTAATCACAACATAGATGACTTCGCTTATTCCAATCGAGGAAAAAAACTTGATAAGATCAGCCCTGAAGGTAGTCTTGTTTTTTCGATTATCAAGATAAAATAATAAAAAAAGTGTGGAAAGAAATCCTGCATATTCTATAATTACAGTATATGTGGTAAGCAGATAGTCCTCTTCTTGAGCAAATAATTGTGCAGAAATTGCTGAAATTGTAATTCCAACAATAGCTCCAATTATGATAGTTTTGTTTAACTTGAGAATCTCAACGTGTTTTGGTTTCATATTTTATCTTGATTATGATACTTCCTTACTATAGAATAAATATCGATTCAATGCTTTTACAGTATGATTCCACTTTCTGGTGATATATCAAATGCAAAGGGAATAGTACGTGAGAATTTAGAATCAAAACCAATCTCACGAGGTACATCCACCCTAAAACGTGGTTTTGCACACATGCTCAAAAATGGTGTGGTAATGGATGTTACAACAGTAGAGCAAGCACAAATTGCAGAAGAAGCTGGTGCAGTATCTGTCATGGTTTTAGATAAACTACCATCTGATGTTAGAAAGGCAGGTGGAGTTGCAAGAACAGCAAGCATTAGAGTAATTCAAGACATCATGGATGCTGTAACAATCCCTGTCATGGCAAAATGCAGGATAGGGCATGTCTATGAGGCCAAAGTCTTAGCAGAAGCCGACGTTGATATGATTGATGAATCCGAAGTTCTAACTCCTGCTGATGAAAATCATCACATCTGGAAATGGGACTTTACAACACCCTTTGTAAATGGGGCACGCTCACTAGCAGAAGCCTTGCGAAGAGTA
>JACOWO010000125.1 GCA_016176745.1 Nitrosopumilales archaeon | reverse complement strand
TTATTTTTTATTTTTACATTTTCTGACCAGACTAATTTCCCATCAGAGTTTTGAATTGACAGCTTGATCTCGTTTCCAGCTGATGTCTCAGAGGTGCCAGAAATCGAAATAATATCACCTTTGTTGTATGAACGCTGATCTGTAGCTATTGAGAGCCCTGTAGTCTTTGGTATTGTATTAATTGGATTTGAGAAATCGCCAAAATCAAATTGAGTAGCTGCTACACCTATTGCTATCATTGCTACAACTACAGGTGCTATAATAAGTAGAATTTTTTTTGATGGCATGCTGCCAGTTGGTTTCCAATCTCGTTGTTTTGCAAATAGTGAAGATTGTTGTTGGCTTTTTTGCAATGAGTGTTTACTATCTGATTTAACTTCGGCCAATTTTGTTTGTTCTGCTTTGATGGTTGCAGATTCTTGAGTTTGTGGTTTTAGAGATTCCTTTGTAGGTTCTGGCATCCTAGGTTTCTTAAATGATATCTCCTGAAATGATTTCATAAAATCTCTTTTTTTCTCTATTGGTGCTTCTTTTAGATATCTAGATGCTAAAGATTCCACATATTTTCTGTCAGATAGTGTTATGATCTTGGTTTTTTCAAAATCATCCTTGATGTGGATGAGTCGTTGTAAATCTCCTCTGTTTGATTTGATAAGCTCTTCAATGTCCTTTATGATATAATCTGCCATTTCTTGATATCACATAAATGCGTATTTTCTTGGTATGATTAAAAGTTCTTAAAGATTAGGTATGTCTTATTTGATCAAATTTTGATGATTCCAGATTTGTGTTACTTTATTTTGTTTTGAATGTAATTTCTTCGCCCCATCCTATTGGTATTGTAACTGAGATAACACCTGGCTTTTTTTGTGCGTATTTTGCATATTTTTTCATATCATCATTATCAAGAATGTTATCTGCTGCTATTATGCCTCCTTTTTTTACCATAGTAAGACATGTTTCAAAATAGCTGATGCTGTTTTCCTTATCTGCGTCGATAAACACAAAATCAAACAAGTCTTGTCTTTTTTCAAATTTTTTGGATAAATCAGATAGAATGTCCTTTGCTAATCCTTCTTTGATATCAATTATTTCTGAAACTCTGGCTTCTTCAAAATTCTTTTTGGCAATCTGTATTTTGTATTGGCTCTGCTCAATCGTAGTTATTGCGTTTTGCCTTTCAGATTTTTTGGTGTTGTAAATAACTGCGTCTGCAAACCATAGCGTTGAATAACCTGTTGATAACCCAATTTCAAGAATCTTTTTTGCCTTTACTGCCTTTAGCAGTATGTTATAGAACATAGCTGTCTCTTTTGTGATAGCAAGCATTCTTTTGTCATGATCGATTTTGTCTTTGTGTTGATTTTCGTAATCGGCTTGTTTTTGAAGTCGTAAAATAACTTGTTCTATTTTTTGTTCCAATAGGTTTACTATTTTATTTGATTTAATTAAAAATCATTCAAGCTCGAGCTGTTAATATAATGGTGCCAGCTATCCGAAAAGGTGGAATGCGCTTTCTACACGAGTATAAAAGCGTGCAATGATAATATTTTGCATGTGTTATGATGAATAAGAAACATCCTCAAGTACCTGAAACCCTTTCTTCATGGGCTCAAGACGAATATAGTAAATGGCTTTACTGGAAAGAGGAAGGCAATCAACCAGCTCACGATGAAAATGTTGAAGACGAGCTTCACCGAACTTTATACGACAAGGAATTCCGTAAAGTCGCCCTAGATACATGGAGTAGAAAACAGTACATTGATTTTAGAAAAAAAATAATGGAGATGACTTTTAAAACCGCCTATTATGCCGAAGTCATTAATTGGCTGGCACGATGGAATGCCTTGTTTGAATATAGATAAAATTTCAATACAGAATTATTTTTAAGAAAATTGTATACTGATTGTATATAATTAGTAAAATACATCAAAGTAACAGCTTATTATCAAATTTGAAGACTAGCCACTAATCTAGGGAAACAATATGCTTGATTATCTCAGAGCCATCATAGGCGGTATTAATAGAATAATAGGATTTTTCAATAATTTCATTTAATTTTATGGCTAGGCAAAAAAAGTACAGTTGTTTGATCAAAAATATGCATATTGGGTCTTAACTTTTTTTTGTAAAAGTCAAAAGTGTGAATACATCAATTGGCCTTGTAACGCTACTGCTAGCTGTAGTTATATCAAGCAGTATAGTGTCTGCTAGCGCAATAACAGGCAATCTTGTCATAAAGGGATTTCCTCAAAAAAGTCCACTTGATTCAGGTGAGGTGCCAGTTATTGTTGGAAGGATAACAGATAGTGCTGGAAAACCTGTCGCAGATGTATCAATAACTGCAGTTGTTGGCGATGATAAAGCAAGTACAGTAAGCAATACAGATGGTTCATTTAAGATAAGTTTAGCTCCTGCAAACTCGGGCAAACATTATACAAATTTAATTGCATCAAAAGATGGTTTTGAAGAAGTATCAACAATAATTGTTTACAATGTCAAAGAGTCAGCATTTATTCCACCTGATTTGACTGGCGTTCAAACACTAGTACAGGATAGCTTGACAAACAATCCACTTTCTGAATATTTGATAAAACAAATGGATGCATCAAGAAACTTGCAGGAAGAAGAACAAAAGAAGCGAAAAGAAATCGAGGAAAACAAGATCAACGTTGATGAACAAAGAAGACTTGCACAAGAGAAACTAGAAAAGGACCTTAGAGCATTCGATACCGAATCAACACTAAACTCTGCAAGAAAGTCTTTTGAAGCCTTTGTTGTTGATATGGATGGATATGTTCGTGGAATCTTTTTAGACCAGTTTGGATTCACAGAACAAAAAACAACCGCAGGTAAGGAAGCAAAAATGAAGGCACTTGAAAGCGGTGCAAGCTCAAAAGAAGCCATGAAAGCATTTCAGAAAAAGGCAGCATCATCAAGAGGTGATGTTATCAACTATAACACATACTTGAATGCAAAACATGGATTTACAGATCCTACATCACAAGATAGTTTTGATAACGAAGGAAAATTACCAAGACAAAAAGACAACAACACCTCTCAGTAATAATCTGCTTTTGTTTCAATAGTATTAATTACAATAATAGCTGTATAGTATCAATGGTGATTTTTCTCTAAATGGAAATTATGGGAAGAGGACTCAGACAAATAATAAGCGAATCTCCATTGTATTTTCATATTGGGCTCAAGTATGCAGGCTACAAATTTTTTAATCGGAAAAGTCCGCTATATGGTTCTGCGGACATAATTAATGTCTGCAATCTTCACTGCGAACACTGTTACTGGTGGCTAAACAGAAAGGAAAACGAGGATCTAACACTAGAACAGTGGAAAAAAATCATAGATGAGAAATTCAAAAAACAGCACGTCTTTATAATTACTCTTGTTGGTGGCGAGCCAATGCTTAGGCCAGATGTTGTGGAGCTTTTTGTAAAAGAGTTTCCAAAACGCATCTGTGTTGTTACAAACGGTACCTTTCCAATTCCCTCTCTAAAGGACATTTACTTTTATTGGATATCAATTGATGGCACAGAAGAAATTCACAATGAAATTCGTGGGCAAGATGCTTGGGCAAAAACAAGGAAAAATGTAATTGATTATGTAGAAAACAATGGGGAAAAAGCATGGAAGGACATCTGGATTACAATGACTATAAACTCTAGAAATTACATGACAGTAAGAAATGTAATTGAGGACTGGCAAGATTATTCAAATAAGATTGGATTCCAGTTTCATACACCTTTTATGAAAGGTGATCCGTTGTGGTTACCATTTGGAGAAAAGAGAACCAAGCTTGTTGATGAAATCATTGCAATGAAGCAAGAGTATGGAGACTATATTATCAATCCAAATAGCCAGCTTGAGTTGATGAAGAAAAGTTGGGGAGGAAAAGATATAGTTCCTGTTGACTGCCCAACCTGGGCCATACTATCAGTTGATCATATGGGCAGAGAAAAAATGCCGTGTTGCATTGGCAGTGCTGAAAAAAATTCCTTAAAGCCAAGATGTGAAGAGTGCGGACTTGGCTGCTATTCTGTTTTGGTAGGATATGGAATAAAAGGTTCTGGAATTATTTCGCACTAATTTGTTTTTTAAAAAATCAATATACTATGGCTGTGTGTTCTGTGGGCCTTTTCGTGAAGCATAATATTCCAAACAGCTGTCTTCTTCAAAAATTTTGTTTACATCGACAGTTTGAGTTTTGGGATCTACTGCCATAAGAACAAGTGGCTTGAGTTCTGGATTAATTGAATACTCTAGTACTATTTTATCTGCAAAAATATCAAGAAATTCTGGCGAGAAGCCTTGTTCGATAAATGCGCGAAGTTTTTCATCATCTGCAAATGTTTCAAGCCAGGGCCCAAAATCTGCCTGATATTTTGAAACCACGTTTGTTATGCTAATTGAGTGTTTGCCCAAGTTTGTTACACGTATCTATTTTTGTCGTAATCTTTTGTCTAGCTTTCGAAGCTCCCGTAAATCAGTTATCTCAACTGCACTACTTTTTGTAATCAGACGAGAAAGTTTTGGTTTAGCTTTTTTGCCAAGCTTCATGACAACTTTGCCGTTGTGTGCTATGTGCAATGTCAAGTGATTTTCTTTTAGGTTTTTTGCAAACTCGCGTGCATCACTTAGCTTTGATAATATGCTCGTATATGCAGGAATGTTAAAGGAAAGATCGATTAGATTTATTGTAATTGTATTTTTGTCTGCAATAAACTGCATTGATTCTTTGTTGTTTTCTTTTATCTCAAGCGTACCGCTCTTTATTCCTTTTAGCAGATCAACAGACAGTCTAGTATCCATAGTTTCTAGCCCGCAGTTATTGTTATCTTGCCATTTATCTTGATCTTACCTGCAGGAAGAAATTTTCCACCGGTGTTTGATTTGTCTAGCTCAAATGTTACGTCATTGAAGTTATATGTTATTGAGGCATGTTTGTCAGTTAGTCGCTCAAATACTTCTGCAAGTAAGTTTACCCATTCGCCTTCAGCTGATTTCATGGTAAGAGTATACAAGAATAATTAATGAGGGTTTAGGTAGAGTGCAAGGATTTAACTTTGATAAATGATTTAAGAAAAATGTCTAGTAAAGAGGTCTTAGTTGTTTCTCTTTACTGTGATTTCTATGGTGGAAACGTTTCTTGATCTTCCATCTTGTGACTCTAGTAATTCAGAGTCTATCTTGATGTTTCCTATTGAGTGTCCAGCGTCAGTCTTGCGTAAGATGATTTGTGCTACATCTACGGCTCGTCCTATGCTCATTCCTCTTGCTTTGATAGTTACTTGCGGGAAGGTTGCCAACTGAATCAGCGTAGATGTGACATACGCCATTATCGGTTTCTTGCCGATGTATACTGTGTCTCTGTTTTGTCCAGACGTGGCAACTTTGTTTTCTGTAGACGTGATAACTTTGTTTTCTGTAGACATGGAGGCTTTTTGCTTTGGGATAATTTAAAGCTAGGAAAGCTTTGAGATGATGTTATATCCTAAGGGATTTATCTGGTGGATCGCTTATCCTAGCTGTTGCAAAAATTCGCAATGATCGCAGTTTTTTTCATATGTATCACGTCCTCTTTTGCGTTTTCTTATGCAACAACAATAGATGACTCTGTTCTGCAGGATGCAAAGCTAGTTTCAGATGATGATAACACCATACAAGTTGACAACCAAGTCATGATAGTTGCAGATTTATCAAATGGTCAGGACAGGGACCAAAAGTTTGCATATATTGTACAGATCCACGATGAAAATAACATCGTAGTTTCACTTTCCTGGCTTACAGGAAGTCTATCTCCATATCAGACATTTTCGCCAGCACAATCATGGACCCCGACACAGGCAGGAACATATACTGTTCAGATTTTTGTTTGGGAAAGCGTTGACAGTCCCACCCCACTTTCACGTCCCTTGCTTTTGACTGTAAATGTAGCTGAAACTGAGATTTAGAAACTTCTTGTACTTGGCAAACGTAATTCACGCGTGAATGAAAATTGCAAGTATTGTTCCAAGCCTATCGATGAGCACACAAAAAAGGAATTAACATTATGCATGTTAGAAATTGCCAAAACTGCAGATTCTGAGCTAACCGATGAGGAGGTAACTGAATATTTCAATAAAATCAAAAGTAGTGAATTTTTTCGTATGTCTCAAAAAGGCAAAAAAGCCTAAGCTATCTGCCGCCCTGTGATAGAATGGCTTGAATAGTGTTTGTGTTTCTAATTTTTGGTATTCTTCGAATCTTGTTTGTAATAATGTCTGTTAGCTTCTCTTTATCAGCCTCAATTTTGCAAAATATGTCAAAAACGCCTAATGTTCCCCTTACCTCTTTAATCTCAGGTATTTTCATCAACTCGTTAATTATCTGAGTCTCTACTCCCAAATCACAATTGATTAGAACGTATGCAGTCTCCATGCTTTCACTTTGTGGATCTATTGCGTCTTATTAAAAATAATCTTTTAGTGAGATTTTGTTTTGGCTTGGAATCTTGGCAATCTCAAATCCTTCCTTTCGTTTAGAAAATGACTTTGTTGCATCAAGCCCCATCTTTGCAGTTTTTAGCCTTTTTTGATCACTTGATGGATCAAGGCTAGAGCCACGAACGTTTTTTATTATTACCAAGTCACGGTCTGCCTGGAATCTTGTTGCCATCGCATATTCGACAGATTCTGCACTGGTAGGATCAATGTCTTCATCAACTATTGTAACCATCTTTAGTGATCTGTGTGTTTCAAAGGTTTTTTTGATTATTTTTTTTGGATCATCTTCTCTTTTTTTTCTTATTTGGACAACTGCATGAAGCCAGCTGGATCCGCCATTTGTAAGACAAACCTGTCTTGTCTGTGGATATGTCCGTTTTAGCTCGCCAGTTAGTTTTGCCTCAATTGGCATTCCCATAAGCAACCTGTGTTCTGAATATCCTGAGAGAATGTCGTGAAAAATTGGATTGTTTCTATAGTATAGTGATTCTAGCTCAAAAACTGGCTGTTGCCTTGCAAAATCATATGTCCTTAGCATCTCAACCATCCATTCCTTGTGGGTCTTGTCGCGCAGAATCTTTCCTTCCATGACAATTTCTGCATTTGATGGCACAAAAAGGCCAGAAAATGGGCACTTTGTCATTGTCAGTCTGTTGTTTAGTAGTGAATTTGCAATCTCGATTTCGTCTTTTCCCCATTCTGCCTGATATGCGCCAGCTATAGAAATTGCAGGATGTACTCCAACTGTTATTGCAACCTTTAGATCTTGGCCGTGCTGTTTTGCATCCATAAATGTTCGATGTAGGTGTCGTCCTTCAACCATCCTTACAGAAAAGTGCTTTTGGTCAAGCGGCATCAGTCTATGAAATGAAGAATTTTGTGCTCTTGTTTCTGGATTTTTTGCATAAATTATTGATGAGGTGATAAAAGGACCAGGCTCTTTTTCAAAATGTTTTATGATTGGCAAAGCTGAAATGCTTTTTGCCTTGTTTTCAAAAAACAGGCCTTTTGGTATAGTTTTTGGTTTTTTTGCATGGTGTATTGCAGAAATTACTTTTTTGTGAATATCTGACTCTTTTGCGCCAACAGCTTGGGCAAACCTTTTCCTTGTTCCAACTAGATTTGTTACAACCCTAAACTTGCTGCCCTTGATGTTTTCAAAAAGCGCAGCATACGAGCCATCCAGCTTTGCAGTAATTGCTACAATCTCATACTTTGTAGATACCTGTTTTCGTATGGTTTTTAGCTGGCCTGACTTTTTTATTATTCCAAGATAAGTTCTAAGATCAGTCATTTTTTGCAAGCTCCATTATTTCGCCAACTAGTGTTTTGGCAGAATTAGAGTCAAGCTCTTTTGAGACAGATATTGTAACTATGCTGATTCCTTTTGTAATGGTAGAAAGTCTTTCAGCTGTTAATTTTAAAAATAAGGATTCGGTTCGTGACGGGATTACAGTTGCAGTTGTTGGGGCGGGGCCGGTTCCAATTGAGGCAACCATGGCTCCAATTTTTTTTGAACCCTCTGTAACTGAAACAAAATTCCCATTATCGAACTTGAGCATTTGTACCAAAAACGTTCGTTTGTCTACATCCACAGTTTTGCTTACAAAACCTGATGCAGACATTAATGAAAAACGATAAGCTTATGCCTTTATTGCTATCGTTTCTGCTTGTGCGTCAGCTTCAACGCGAGCACGAAGCTTTGCCTTGTACTTGAGATTTCGTGGTTTGGTTCTCAGTCTGTATCCACAGCATGGACACCAGAGTCCTTCCCATTTGATGAATATCTCACATATCTGGCATCGTCTTTGGCCTGATGCATAGCGACCGGTTCCTACCGGCTTTTGTGCTTTGTATCTGGAACAGATTCCTTTACATGTCATTTGAATTCATTTCCTCGGGACTATATTATAGGATTCATATCTATTTAAGGATGGATCGGAAATTTGTATATGTTTTATTTTGATTTATTGAAAAAATTTTATTGATTTATATTGATCAACGAATCTTTTTGAAAAAAACTCGAAAACTGATATAAATATCTACCTGATTTTGCGAATATCGTACTTTAACTGTTTAGGCACAAAACCCTGGAAAGTTGTTTAAAAATATGCTCATTTTGGGTTCTGGTACCTTAATGGGACATTCTTATTCGTGTTACCGAACGTGACATATCCCTTTGAGGCTAGAAACTTTAGTAATATTCACCTAATGTAATAATTATGCAAGAAGATGAAGCTTATCAAATTTTACAAAAGTATATTGTTGAAGACCGAGAAACAAACCTGCCAAATCCTATTCATACAAAAGAAGATGTTGAAGCAATAATAGAAGCATTAAAAATAGTTAGTCCAGATCATTTAGAGAAAATTAAAACTGCTTTAGAGATCATAAAATTATCTTACGATTTGAATCATGATTATTCTAAATGTAAATACAAATTAGAGTTAAGAACTTTATCAGATAAAGAAAATAAAGTTTTAACAGATTTCTTAAAGAAAAATCTTCCAAAAACTGCCGAAACCTATGGTAGTGCAGCTGTTAGAATGATATATGGTGAACAATCTTTAATACCCTTACCACAAGACGTGGATATTCAATTACATGTAAAGGATGAAAAATTAGCAGAAGATCTAGCACAAAAAGCATGTGATGCCCTTAACAAGTTATCATTTTTACATACTAAATTTGAAGTAGATCTTCATGATCCACGCATATGTCTAGTTCCTTCCAAGACTAGGCGTAGTGTTGTTAGATTAAAAAGTACAAAAGAACCTGTATTAGATATACACACAGAAGGCGAAGAGGGCTCTATACCTAAATCATCTTTTGGTTATGAACGCTTACCACCTGTTCTTATCGAGGGAATGAATGTATCTCCTGCAATCCAAAATCAGATCGATTTGATGGCAAGTATAAACACTCTTAGAAGGAGATGAGATCGATTGATTCTCTATGATCCCTCTTTATTCGTAGATCAAAAATTTTTACGAATAAAACATGAAAGAAATTTCATGATAAAGTATCAAAAAGTGTGTCATTATAGGACCTTTTTTGTTCCTAGGTCTGCCTAGATCTGAGAATATGTAATTTCCCCTCTTTATTAGACAGCGCGTCTTTTATGTATTGATTAAAGTGAATATTTTTCATCTAAACAAAGACAAGTGTGAAAAATGTAATGAAAAATTTTCAAAATATGATGAGCTTATTGCACATACAAAACAGACTCATCATCATACTATTGTAAAATGTACCAAGTGTGGAAAAGAGTTTATCCATGAAAAGGATCGCCTTCACCACACACGTGAAGAACACTAGTAAAAATTAACCAGTTCTTGATAGTGGAAGTATATGATGCCTGTATCCTTCGCGCTGGGTGATGTACTTTGCCGACATCATGTCTCGCTTTCCCCGCTGGTTCTGGTTTTTTATCTTAAGCGAGGTTTTCCTTTCATCTACAAACTCTAGCTCAAAGTGAGAGCAAAACTTTAGGTTCAGCATTTCTGTTATTTTTCTTGCAATGCCCATGTTTCCGTTTCCAACCTTTACTATCTTTCTTTTTGCTTTTAGTTCGGCAAGAATGTTTACTACGTGCAAGACTAGCTCATCAACTGAGGTAAAAATCGAGCTATCAATTTCTTTTCCATAGTAAAATACAGATAGTCCTATTCTTTGTCCTGGGTCTATTCCAATAACAAGCTCATCTCTTTCAAGGCCTAAATCAAGCTCCTTGACTAGCAGTCCACGAATTACTGTTGGGTCTTTATCACAAATTTCTTCATGTAAAAGTGGCTTGCTAAAAGATTCTGGGCTTTCCTTTGCAGTTGTTAAAACAAGGCTTCCGTCATATGTTGTGATTTGTTCTGGCAAAAGCGAATCATAGTGAATGTTTAGTGTTTTTAGCGCCTTTACAAACTTGAAATAAGGTTTACCGTAGGTTGTTGCAATCCCAATTTTTGTATGAATTAGCGGATCGATAATTTTTATGCGGAAATGAGGAATTTAGGTTTATTCCTTGAGTATCGTTGACACAACGTGCTCAACTG
>JACOWO010000112.1 GCA_016176745.1 Nitrosopumilales archaeon | reverse complement strand
TAGTTGCAAGTTCTTCTTCTCTTACTGCCAAGTCATATGTTTCAGCTACTGCATTAATTGATGGACGGATCATTGGATGATCTACAGGTTCTTTGACCAATTCGCCAAAAAGGTACACTTTGAGTTTTCTTCCTCGTAAACTCTGGACATACTCTTCTCCAGTTCTAATTGGCATGCTTAAAGTGCCTCGATGTGCTATAAATATTCTAAACTATTTATGGTCATGCGTATTTTGTTAAAGACCTATTCTAACATCAAGGATCTTGCAACCTTTTCCTTTTTCCATAACTAACACGGGATTCATGTCCAGTTCTTTGATCTCTGTAAAATCTGTTACAAGTTGCGACAACCGTTGTATGCATTCAGAGAGTTTTGCAAGGTCTGATGGTTTTTCTCCTCTTACACCTTCAAGAAGTTTTTTTGTTTTAATTGATGCGATCATATCTTCTGCTTCTTTGTCAGTTACTGGCGCAAGTCTGAATGTAACATCTTTTAAGATCTCTACATAGATGCCACCCATACCAAGCATCAAAACAGGCCCAAATCCTGGTTCTTGTTTTGAACCAATAATCATTTCCTTACCACCCTTTACCATCTCAACAACTAGGACGCCTTGGATTACTGCGTTTTTGTTGTATTTTTTTGCATTCTTTATGATCTCTTTGAATGCGGAATGTACGTCTTTATCATTTTGTATGTTCACCTTTACGCCGCCAGCATCTGATTTGTGAATGATTTGTGGCGATGCGATCTTTAGCACGACAGGATAGCCAATCTTTTTTGCAATTTTTACTGCTTCCTGTTCTGTTTTTGCAAGGGCACTTTGTGGAAGTGGCAATCCATACGCCCGCAATACTTCTTGCCCCTCCTCTTCAAGCAGGTTTTGTCTTTTTTCTTGTTTTACTTTATCAAAGATTTTTTTTGCCTTGTTTGTGTCTACCTTGAAGGTGACAATCTTGCCTTCTGGACTTTTTATCCACTCAACGAACCTAAGCATTGCCTTGAGGGTTTGAATTGCCGCTTCTGCATAGGTATAATATGGTACGCCTCCTTCTGCCATGATTTGTCTGTTTTTTATGCCTTCATCTAGTCCCATCAGGCTTGCAAGAATTGTTTTTTTGTATTTTTTTGACATGCTAACAATTACTTCTGCAAGTTTATTGTAGTCAAGAGTTGCAGATGGCGTACACATTGCAATAACAGTGCCAACATTTTTGTGTGATAAAACATTCTCAAGTACATTGTTGAATCGATTATAATCTGCATCACCAACGATATCTACAGGATTTCGTGAACTACCCCATGGAGGGATTACTGCATCAATTTTTGGTCTTATATCGTCGATTTTTGCCATTTTAATTCCAAGCTTTGAGCATGCATCAGTTGAGATGATTGCGGGTCCGCCTGCATTAGATACAATAACAAGATCACCGTCTAGTGGAAGCGGCTGCTTTGAGAATGCGGTTGCGTAATCAAATAATTCTCCCATTGTATCTACTCTGATTGCTCCAGATTGTTTTAGTAATGCCTCATAGATTTCATCAGAGCCCATCAATGCTCCTGTATGAGACATTGCAGCTTTTGCGCCCTCTGGGCTTCGTCCAGATTTTAAAACCAAAACAGGTTTTTTTAGATTTTTAGTAATGTTTTTGCAAATCTTTAAAAATTTCTGACCGTCACCCATGTCTTGCAGCACAGATTGCTCCACTTTGTGAAACAAGTGCTATTTCTCCTGATTTTGGTGTAATTTTTAGGAATGTAGAATTCATCATTGTTTTTGGAGCAAGGTTCATCACGCCAAGACAATTTGGACCAATTACCTTGATGTTGTACTTTTTTACAATTTCCTTTAGTTGTTGTTCTAGTTTTGCCCCCCCTTCGTCAACCTCCTTGAATCCAGCTGTAATTACAATCGCTCCTTTAATTCCCTTTTTACCACATTCCTCTAAAACTGTTGGAACAATAGTGTTTTTTGTAATAATTACTGCCAAATCAATTTGTTCAGAAACATCTAGTACAGTCTTGTATGCCTTTTTATCAAAAACTGTGTCCCTTGTTGGACTGATTGGATAAATGGTTCCCTTGTATCCCTTCATGATGTTTGAGGTAATTGCTCGTCCTACACTTCCTTCCTTGTCTGATGCACCAATTATTGCAATTGAGGTAGGTGAAAGAAAAACTGATTCAGTCAATTTGTTAACCTTGGATCAAATTAGTTTCTATAATAAAGCTATTCATGTTTTTTAGAATCAAACTTATCATAACCTAATACTTAGCTTCCAAGCATTTTTCCAGCCAGATTTTCTTTTCGAGGTATCCATGTTAATTTTATTTTAGAAACTTTAGCAATTAATTCCCATGCTTCCCTTGCTAGACTTCGTAGCTGATCATTGTTTATTGCATTTTCGTGATTTAGTTGTGCAATCGTATTTTTAGAATCACTATAGATAACAACCTCATCATCTTTTGATTTTACAAATTTTAGTGCAGCAATTATTGCAAGATATTCTGCCTGATTATTTGTGATATTTGGCTTCTTTTCATAAAATGATTCACCTGTCTCTTTAACATAAAAGCCATATCCAGAGTTATCTCCTCCTGAACCGTCTACATAAATGCTAATTGGCATGAAAGGGGTCTTTAGATACCAAACAAATTGTTTACTATAGCTATTTCGTATAGAATGTTTGCACCAATAAGTAAACTTGCAAATCCAGCAATGTATCTAAGAGCTTTGTTTGCAGATTCGATCTTGTTTATAAACGCAAAAGGAAGTCCGATTAGTCCACTTACCATCGCCATTCCAATTACAGACCCAATACCAAATATCAAAATGAAGCTCAAAGTTGTTTCGATGTTACCAAGTGTACTAGCAGTTAATACAACTAGGCTTCCACTTCCAGCTAATCCGTGAATGCAACCTATAATGTAGGATTTGTGTGAGTGCTTGTGGTCATTATCGTGTTCGTGTGGGTGAGTGTGAATCGTGCCGTCGTTATGTGTGTGAGTGTGTAAGTGTTTTAGTGTAAACAGTTTTTTGTTGCTAAATGTTGTAAATGCAAGAAAGACTAACATTATTCCAACAATAAATTCAAAACCCATGAAAACATTTTGTGGAATGTTTATTGCCAAAAGATAGACAACTAGTCCCATTAGTACAAGTGTTGTTGTATGTCCTGCACCCCACATAGCACCAAGAAATGATGACTTGAATGTACCTTCTGTAATTATTTTCCTGACTGATTGCAGTTTGTATCGTCGCTTTGAGATCTGAGTGCTTACTGCTGCTACATGATCTGGTTCAAAGGCATGCTGTAAACCTATAGCAAGACCCAATGCCAAAACTAGTGCTGGAGTCATTGCCTGTAATTGTTCAAGAATTTGTTCTACCAATTTTACACCTGTTTTCTAGTATTTGGTAACAAAATGTAATCGCTAGTGGGTATTGGTTCATTAAGTGTTATGGTCACTGTTGACTTATTATCAAGTGTTACCTCAAAGCTTATCTTTCTTATTGATTCTGGAACTCCAATCATTACTTTATCCTGAAAAAGAATTTTTCTTGTGTTTTCCTTTATTGATTCAATTGATTTTTCATCACGTAATTCACTAATAATGTAGGCACAATACACAAGAATTGTTTCATTTAGATTAATTCTCAGATTTTTTGAGAGTCGTTGCTTGACTAGCTCAATTGAAGAAAAAAAGATATTTTCGGAATCAGAGTCATACTGGAATATTTTAGTTATTGGCGGTATGTCTGACTCGCCATTTATAGTTGCTTTAACATGAATCATTTCTTTTTTGGAATTTCTGGCAGAGACTCTTTTCCAAAGTGATATGTGTTTCCCGTACCACGATACTTGTGAGGTCGTACAGGACTGCCATCCTTTTTGCCTTGTTTTGTAAGAGATAGTCCTGCCAAGAGCTCAACTATCAGCCTCTGTCCGAGTCCTGATGTGATTCCACCATTGTATGAGCTTTGATCACTAACATCATAGGTGGGTGATACCTCGACTAGGTCCATTGCAAACTTATCAGGATCAAACCCTACAGAAAATTGTCGCACTAATCTCATTCCCTCCCTTGAGGTAAGACCGTTTGGCTCAGGTTCACCTGTACCTGGAGCATATGCAGGATCAAAAGAGTCAATATCCCATGTAAGATATACAGCGTCTGTTCCATCGTTTGCACGGTCAACTGCCTCTTTTGCTATCGTATCAATTCCCATCTCTTCAACATCAAGCATTGTAAACCATTGAAAATCCTGGTCTGACATCCATTTGTAGAGGTCAGGCCCAGGCCAGTATCCTCTT
>JACOWO010000111.1 GCA_016176745.1 Nitrosopumilales archaeon | reverse complement strand
CTTGGATTTTACATAGCGCTGCTTATTTCCTTTGGAGCAATATCTTATGGTCTTTATCGATATCACACACAAAAGGTCTTAGAAAAGGATGGAGGAATTTTATCAACGATTGCAATTTCTACATACAACCCCAGATCACGAAAAATATTTGCGCTAGCATTTGTTTCATATGGAATATTCTTTTCACTTACATCAGGAACGCTTGTTTATCAGCCAGAAGTAGTGTTTTCTGAGCACTATGGAGCGACTGTTCCATCAGCCCACATAACTCCATGCTGTGGCGACCCAGGATATATGCCAAAATTCATTGTCTATTTTACCGAACATATAGGATTGCAAATCATTCCAATAAACCTGCTTTTGCAGATCATAGTGTCATATCTTGTTGGGCTAAACGCAGCACTTGCAGTTAATGCGATATCGATTGCAAAGAAGGAAGGCGGACTAAGCAGTGTTGGTGCTGCAACAGGATTATTCATTGCATGTCCTACATGTGTTGGCACATTACTTTCTGTTTTTATCAGTACATCAAGTGTGCTTGCATTTACTGTTGTATTGACCCAACTTCAAACATTATTTATTGCAATAACTATACCTGTTTTGTTTTTTACACCAGTCATCATGGCAAGAAAACTGAGAAGACCAGACGGTAGCTGTGCAGTAAAACCTAATGAGTGAATTTTTTTACTTCAGGAATCTGTGAGTTTCCAATATCGTATCCATCACGACGCAAGTACTTTAGCGTCAGTTTGTAGACAAGCTCATCATGATCTACTTTTGATAAGATTTCGTTCCATAATACCTTGCCGTGCTCTTCAATCTGCTTCTTTAGTTGTACGTTCATTGATTCGGCAATCTCTTTGCACTGATCAAAGGTCTTGCCGTTTTTGTAGGCACGAGTACGCACATCACAGCTATCCATATTTTTTCTCACTCACCGCACAATAAAAAGATCATCAAGCTATAGTTGTTTTAGCTTTTCAACTACAATCTTGAAAATTTCGTTATTATCAAGAAGAATACAAGAGATATCATTTTCTTGGCAGGCCTTACCGCTTTCTGTATCTCGTGTTACTAGGACCAGCTCGTTTTCTTTTGCATAGTTGATAATAGAATAATCTGTTGCAAGCTTTTTGCCTTCGGTTCGCAGTTTTTTGACGCTATAGGCTTCATAGCCAAGTGCACTTAGCTTTTCATCCATCCCGTCATCCATCTCATCTACTAAAATTTTTAGGGATTTCATTTTACAGGCTTGCAGTCATTTTTTTGATCTTATTAACTATCTGCACTTTTCTTGTGATACTAATCTCAGGCTCCATTGTAAAATAGACTGTCATTTTCTTTGTGTAAATGACCATTTGTGTGACCTTTTCTCGCTCAACATGGACGTATCGCACCTTGCCCAAGCTTTTGTCAAAATCTTTTCTCATTCTTCTTCTTTCTGCAACTTGTCTGCAAAAGTGCGCTTCTTCTTTTTGTGTTTTAAGCGAAGTTTTACCTGCCTTCATTATTGCCTCAACGATAATTCCCTTAAGGTCGATTAATGCTGCAAACCTCATTCTAGAGTCTAAGTCTATTATATCCTCAACAAGATCCATGAGGTCGGATTCCGAATAATAATTCAATTGGGTGTGCAGAATTTTTTGTGACTAAATATAAGCCATTTTCATTTATTATAAAAACTAGGGAATCTCTGTCTCAGTGCAATAGTTGTGAACCCATCTTCCGCCGTTATCTTTTGTGATTTGTTTACCAGGTCTGATTTGTTCCCCACATGCTTGACATGTTGTAGCAAATTTTGCTTTCATGCAAGTATTTGGTTGCTTTTTCATAATAATACTAGCATTGATGTAGCTTAAACTAGAGGTTAGCTTGCAATCTAGTTTTTCAATATAAGACACTATGTATTCTTGACAATGGAGACTAGATCAGCGCCTCTACAGATTTTGACGTCTTTTTGTGATGCAAGAAATTCTACAATATCCCTGTATTTTCTTCCTCCAACCATTTTTAGAACATTGTCATGCCAGATTATGGTAATTACTTTGGAATCATTTTTTCTTGCATAGTCAAGTGTTTGTTTGAAAGTTGGAATGATTTGATTTTCTTCTAGTTTCATATACGTAAAGAGATATGCATCCATCAAGGTAACTGGAAACTCGATTAGACCATCAAAATTTTGAAAGCCCATCTCAGTTTTGTCTATTTTGTCTTTAGAGTTTCTAACAGAGGAATCATATGAAAAACCCAAATCCTTTAGCACATTTGGCAGGTTTTTGGCGAATTTGAGATAGTGGGCCCGATTTCCTTCTAGTTTTGTTTTTGTCAGTCCTTCGAGTTTTTCTTTTTCTTTTCTTAGTTTTTCAATATCATCAACAGACGAAGGGTCACAGTGAAGCCCTATCTCCCATCCGCCACCAATTAGTGACCTGATATCGTCTTCATAGTCTTCAAAATTGCCGTTTTCATACATTGTCCTAAAGAAAAATGTAGATTTTACGCCAAACTTTTCTTCGATTTCCATAATTTCGGGTATGTTATAGTATGGGTTTTGTTTGTCCAGATTTTTAATTACTATACTATCAAAGCGGTCCTTTCGTGCCATGACATGCTCTTTTGAAGGCCCTTGCTG
>JACOWO010000110.1 GCA_016176745.1 Nitrosopumilales archaeon | reverse complement strand
CCTGATGGTGTTATATCAAAAATATAAGAAAGTATTATTCCTGTCACAACAGAAAAAACTGCAAATGATATAGAAACAAGTACTGTTTGCTTAAATCCGCGTCTATACATTATTGCTGTTACATTAGGTATTACAAATAATGCAGAAATGAGTAAAATCCCTACTAGTTGAATCGATGTTACAACCGTTATTCCTGCAATGAAAACAATAAGATAGTTTATCTTTTCAACAGGGATTC
Source organism: Nitrosopumilales archaeon (assembly GCA_016176745.1). Classification (GTDB taxonomy): domain Archaea; phylum Thermoproteota; class Nitrososphaeria; order Nitrososphaerales; family Nitrosopumilaceae; genus VHBM01. The sequence continues at coordinate 2,395 of JACOWO010000110.1, read as the reverse complement.
CGCTAACTTTGGCTTGTTCTTCATTAAAAGTAGAATAGATTAGGTTTCTATACAAAAGCAAAATCACAATAAGAATCGAGCCTGTAAGGGCCAAAATTAGGATTGTATTTTCTGTGCTGACTAGTAAAATGCTTCCAAAAAGAAAGCTGAAAATATCAGTCGTAAAACCGCCTGAAAGGCTGATCAAAATTAATCCTACTGCAATGCCTGAGGAAAGTAAAACCGCTACTGCTGCTTCGCCTGAAATATCAAATTTCTGCCGAATCTTTGTTATGACTAGTGCGCTTGCTAATGATACTAGATACGCAGTCCATAACGGATATACTCCAACCAAAAGTCCTGCTGCAATACCACCAAATGAGGAATGAGCTACTGCATCACCAAATAAAGAATATCTTCGTAAAACCAAAAACAAGCCAACAACTGAACATAATAGAGCTATAGCTATACCGGAAATGATAGCCTTTTGCATGAAACTAAAATAAAGAATATCCAAGCTCATTTTTCATCACGATGATGCATGTGTTGCTGCATTGAAGATTCCGAATATTGTTTTAGCAATTGATCATTTTTGAAAAATTCATCTGAAATGCCATGGAAGAATAATGTTTTATTCAAACATGCGACTTTGTTTGCAAGACGGTTTACTGCATCAAGGTCATGAGATGACAGAATTATTGTGATGTTTTGTTTTTTGTTAAGCTCAGTTAGAATACTGTAAAAAATCTCTGTGCTTTGTAGATCTATGCCAGTTACTGGTTCATCTAAAATCAAAATTTTTGGGTTGCCTGCTAATGCCTTTGCAATAAAAACGCGTTGTTGTTGTCCGCCTGATAATTCACCAATTATTCTATGATCAAGCTCGTGAATCCAAACTTGCTTTAATACATCATCTATTCGTTTTTCGTTGGGATTTTTCATGCCCATCCTGACCACTTCTCTTACAGTTACTGGAAAATTCTTCTCAAAAACTGGCTTTTGGGGTACATAACCAATTTCGTTAAGATATTTTCTTGATTTTCGTATGTCTTTACCAAAAAACGAAATTTCGCCTCTATAATTTCGCATTATTCTTAACATGCAGGCAAAAAGCGTTGTTTTTCCCGCTCCGTTTGGGCCAATAATGCCAAGAAAATCATTTTGTTCTACAGAAAAGCTAACGTCATCTACTACTGTAATACGATCATAGTCTACAGTTAGATTCTTTATTTCAATTGCATCCAATTGCATAAACCTTCCTTTAGGTGCAAGAGATTTTGTTCCATTTTCTCTATGTAATCTGTATTTTTATCACCAATTTCTAGTGGAGACAATACCAATACTGTACCACCAATCTCATCTGCTATTACCTCTGATGTTCTAGTATCTATGGCCTCTTCTGTAAATATCACATCAATGTCTAAATTTTTTGCAAGATTGATCATATTTTCAAGATTTTTAGAAGTTGGTTCTGCGTGTGGATCATTTGATTCAATTATTGAATGCTGAATTAATCCATATTGATCTGCAAAATATGTAAATGCACTATGAAATGAGATAAAGTCTTTTTTCTTGCATTGCGATAACTCTTGTTTTATTTTTTCATCAAGCTGTTCAAGCCGTAAGATGTAAGAATTTGCATTTGTGCTATAATATTCCTTGTTTGCCGGATCTATTTCCATTAATGCATCTGAAATGTTTTCAACCTGTTTTTTTGCCATTACAGGATTAAGCCAGATATGTGGATCAGTAGGATGACTGACTAGATTATTTTCATTTGTATTAATACCCTTACTTGTATCCACCATAATGACATCTGTGTTTATTGAATCAAAATCATTTACCCAGTTTTCAAAACCAATGCCATTGATTACAATTAGATCAGCTTGTTGCATCGTTTGAAGATCTTTTACTGTTGGCTCCCAGTCGTGTGATTCTATTCCAAATGGAATTAGTAGTGAGACTTCAACTCTATCACCACCAACATTTTTTGTAAATTCATAGAGTGGATAAAACGAAGTGATTGCAACGATTTTTTGATTTGTGTTTGCTGATGCATATGGAATTTCAGGTTTGTCCAAATTCCAAACTACAAGAGATGAAAGCGGAATGACAATGGCGATTACTATAATGGCGGCCTTACTCTGTGTATCCACGCCTAAAACCCCTTAATGTTATTAATAAATCTAAGAAAAACTAATAATTTTAGCTACTAAATTTATAAGATGTTTAATAATAACGAGACCATGCCGATAGTATCAATCTCATTAAATGATGACATACTATCTGAGCTCGACAAGCTGCAAAAGTCAATGGGATTTTCTGGCAGATCTGAAGCAATAAGAGCAGGAATCAGAAGTTTTGTAGCAGACGAAAAACAAAAAGGAGTTCTTTCAGGAACTGTACATGCAATATT
>JACOWO010000109.1 GCA_016176745.1 Nitrosopumilales archaeon | reverse complement strand
TAGAATAAAATTTTCCACCAAAAACAAAAATCTCATCTACCTTACCTTCACTTGTCTGAGAAATTTGCTCAAGCAAGACTGGAATTTTTTCTCTAGCTTGTTCTTTTCTTTCCTCTCTTTGTTTGTCTCTTTGTTCTTTTGTTGCTTGCTTAGCTGATGCTTTTGTCAGCTCAGCTTCATGTTTTTTAACATATTCTTGAGCTGTCTTTCCAGCTACAAACTCTAATCTAACTACACCATCTTGAATTCTTTTTGTTCTTGTAATTTTGATTAGTTCAACATCTTTTGTACTCTTTACATGTGTTCCACCACATGCCTCTATATCAAAATCCGCAATTGAAACAATTCGGACTGACTTTACTGGAACAATTCCTCCCTGGTAAATTCTAAATCCATACTTTTGCTCAGCTGTTCCTCTATCAAAATTTTGAATCGTTACTGGAATGTTTTCTTTTACTTTGGCGTTTGCCAGCTCTTCAATTTTTGCAACTTCTTCATCAGTCAAAGCAGAGTGGTGCGTAATGTCTAATCTTGCATGGTCTTCTTCTTTAAACGCAGAGTGTTGCCAAACCCAAGAACCTAATACATTTCGTGAAGAAGAATTTAGAATATGTGTGCTGGTGTGATGTTTTGTAACCCCGTCTCTTCTTTTTGAATCTACAATACATGAAACAGTTTCTCCTTCTTTTGGAACTCCACCTTTTAGCTCATGTACTATAATATTGCCGTGCTTGTTTACATCAACTACATCAAATCCTGCAATTTTTCCATGATCTGGCTCTTGCCCACCACCTCTTGCATAAAACGATGTTCTATCTAATACCACATACTTGTCAAAACTTTTGAGGACCTTGGCATCAAACTCTTTTGGATCTTTGTCATAGTACAAAAGTTCAGTTTCTGCAAGGCCTTCTAATGGAAGATGTTCCTGTTTTTCTATTTTCTTTGATTGGTGCAGCTCTGATAGTTTAGTGTAAAAAGTAGATGGAATTTCAGAAATTACCTTCATTTCCTTTAGATAGTCTGGAGTTACACCATCTGATTCGTAAAGCCGTATTAAATCATCAACTGTTGGTTTTTGGTTTAGCTTGCTTACAATTTTTTGCATTCGTAATTTTGAACTCTCATACCTGCCTGACTCTATCTCGATTATAGTCTTGACATCTTCTCGTGTTTTTTCTAATTCTGGATAAGTATTTTTGAGATAATCAATTTGTGTGTCAATAATTTCATTCATGTCAAATTTTAGCCCAAGCCTATCCATTGTAGAAATTATTCTTCGAAGCATTATTCGAAGATTGTATCCTCCACCTACATTACTTGGCAAAGCTCCATCAGATATTGCAAAAATTAGTGTCCTGATATGATCAACAATTAAGTAAATTCCCTCAAGCGGGGTTATGGTTTTTTTAATTTGTTCTTCTGATATGCCTGCTGATTTAACAGCCATTTTTCTAACCTCGGATAAATCCCCAAATCGTTCTAGGTTCTTTGCAATTGCAGTAAAGTATCGAACTAAAAGTTCAGAATTTGCATCAATTCCTGCTTGCTGTACTAGATTGCCAGTTATTGGTCCAAAACAGCAATCATATGCAGTAGGGGTTCCCATTGTAATCCACGCAAATCGCTCAAGGCCTGCACCCATGTCTATGATCTTCTGGTCTAGTGTTTTGTAACTTGACAAATCTCCCTGAAATTCAGTAAATACTGCATTGCCAAGCTCCACTCCTTTAACAAAAAACTCTAAAGAAGAACCAAAAGAGCCACCGCCTTCCCAAACATCTTCTACAAAGACAACTTCATTTTTGTCAACCCCGAATTGTTCAGTTACTAATCTGTAATCCAGATCAATGCATTGGTCTTTCCAGTATCCGTGATCATTTGGAATACTGTGCTGTCCAATCATACAAAAACTAGAAAAGTGTCTACCAGTAACACCGACATTTTCTAAATCCTTGAATCGAAGGCAAGTCTGTGGAACAACTAGTGGATTTGCAGGAAACTCAAAGACAACTTTTGAGCCCATAACACGTTGAAAGTCAACAATTGATGCAATTGTAAAATACAAGTCATCACGCCATCTACAAACAACTGGATATCTATTGACTGAGGTATGTCCATTTTTTACAAAAAATGACTCTACTTCCTTCCATGCTTGTGTATAATCAAATCGCTTTTTTGTCGGCGGGTTTCCTATAAACGAATATGTATCATCAGAATGATCAGGACAGTTTGTGCGGTTTGCATCAACTGTCCAAAAATATCTGTGGCACGTTGCGCATGATTTGCGTTCAAATCCTTTTTCATCAAATAATTTAACTTTGTAGTATCTATCTGGATCTGCTGAAAATTTTTCAAGAATCTCTTTTTTTCCCATCTTGGAAATTCTTTAATCGACTGATATTAAGAATTGTCGATTAATAATTCATTAAATATAATCTAACTTGGACTAATAACCCCTAAAACACTAATCCGAAACTAGTTTTTCTTTACTGCATCATACTTTGATAATTCAGAATTCCATACTATCTTGACATATGGGTCAAACTCGTATGTGTCGGCAAATTTCTTTACATTTTCTTTGTGAATCTCATCTAGTATTTTTAGAGCTGCTATCTTTTCTTGCAGGATATTTT